>JAQWAS010000019.1 GCA_028707495.1 Patescibacteria group bacterium | reverse complement strand
TCGTCGTCGCCGTCCCCGCCACCCAGCTCGTTCTGGATGACCTTGAGCTGCTCGCGAAGGTAGTAGTCGCGGTGGTTGCGGTCCAGCTGTCCCTTGACCTTGCGGTGTATCTGCGGCTCGAGGGAGAGGATTTCATCTTCGCTCTCCATGATTATGCAAAGCAGCTCAAGGCGGCGCATGGGGTCGAACTCCGAGAGTATCTGCTGCTTCTGCTCGTATTTAAGTATTATATTGGCGGCTATGAAGTCGGCAAGCTGTCCGGGATTGTTTATGGCCTGCACCGCCACAGCAAACTCTCCGGACACCTTGGGCAGGTGGCGTGTGTAGCGCTCGAACAATCCCCTGGCTTCGCGGACAAGCGCCTCACCCTTCAGCCCGCCGTTATCCTCGACGAATATATTTTTCTGCATAACGGAGGAATAGAACGCCCCGCCCGTCTGCTCCATGGACACAAGCTCCGCGCGGCCTACCCCCTCCACGAGGACGCGCAGGTTGTTCTCGGGCAGCTTGAGTACCTGCTTTATCTTGGCGATTGTCCCAACCCTGTAAATGTGCTCCTCGTTCGGCTCCTCGACGGATATGTCCATCTGCGTTACGAGGAAGACGAGGTTGTCGTCGGCGCCCGCCTTGTCCAGCGCCTTTTTGGATATGGGGCGGTTCACCTCGAATGATATGGGTATATCGGGAAACACCACCAATCCCCTCAGTATGAGGGTTGGCAGCGTCATTTTCTCAACTTTTTCAAACAGTCTGTGCATATTTATCTCCTGTACCGCCGTGCGGCTGTTTGCGGATTGGCTTGTGTAAAATTCATGTCGGATATATACAAATTATCCCATTTATATGATATATGTATATTACCACAATATTAATTTAAGTATTTTATTATAACATAGAAATAAGGCTTTTTCCACAATAAATTGTTACAATTCTGCGACAAATATACTAAATAGGGATATTATTAGAAAAATAAAACGGAGGTAATTTTTATATTGCAAAGCGAACACATAAAATATAAAAGCATGCTTCTGCTGAATGCTCTCTATATGCTAACAATTAAGCAAAGGTTGTCAAAAGATATATTATCGCCGGAATTGTCAGCACGCTCACCAGCGTGGACACGCCTACCAGCCGTGCCCCCAGCTTCGCGTCCCCGCCGAACAGCTCCGTAAATATGGCGGTATTCGATGCGCTGGGCATAGACGCCATGAGCGTGCAGATGTAGACGAGCTTTTTGTCCAGCCCAAGAGCTATACAGAGGAACATCACAATACAGGGGATTACCAGCAGCTTGATAAATAAAAACAGGTAGGTTCTGAAGTTAAACAGCAGCGCCTTGAAGTCTACATGCGCCACAAGGGAGCCGACTATTATCATGGACAGCGGGAAGGTCATGTCTCCCACCATGGACACGGCGCTGTGGACTACATAGGGCAGCTTGATTTTTGAAACGTACAGGAGAATCCCCAGGGTGACGGACACGGTGCCGGCGTTTACGAAAACCTTGAAGTAGTTCAGCTTTGTCCCGCCCTTGCCCCGGTTAAGCAGAATTATTCCGTAGGTCCATATAAAGAGGTTGAAAAATATTGTATAGAAGGAGCCGTAGAACACACCCAGCTCCTCCCCCAGCACCGCCGAGAGGACGGGGTAGCCCACGAAGGCGCAGTTGGTGAAGATTGTCCCGAATTCGTATATCTTGCGCTCCTCCTTATCCCGAACGAAGCGGTATACGAAGAAGGACAGGAAGGCGAGCAGCAGGTGTACTCCCACGGAGGCTACGGATATCGCCGCGCCGTCCAGCAGCTTGGAGGCGTCGTAGTCCATCTGGAAGGAGTCGATTATTAGCATGGGCTGAGTTATGTAGACCAGCAGCGAGGAGAGGTGCTTTGTGCTCTTTTCGTCAATCAGCTTGAGCCTGCGGGCAAATACTCCCGCAAACATGGTAAGGAAAATGATAAGCACCCGACCGCTGACCAGCGATATATCTACCTGTGGCATAAATACTCCAAAAATATATGTAATCGGCGCATTGTCCGCCGTTATTTTCTATTGTAATGGGGCAGTGACAGAAAATATAATATCTTTTAACAAGACAAGGAGAATTTCTTTTGACTGTAGGGGACGACGACTCGGCGTCCCGTGGCTTATGTATAAGGAATACGGCGGGTCGCCCGGTGGTCGACCCCTACAATCATAATGTGCGTTGAATCATTGTTTCCAATATGGAAATCGGGGAGAAATCGCTTCGTTTTCCGAAGAACGTTTTCTCCCCGCGTGTTTTTGCCCGGGATTCTTAATATTCTATACCTTGAGAGCTTCCTCTACTGCGACCGCGACCGCAACCGTGGCTCCGACCATGGGATTGTTGCCCATGCCGATGAGTCCCATCATTTCAACGTGGGCGGGGACAGAGGAGGAGCCGGCGAACTGCGCGTCGCCGTGCATACGTCCCATGGAGTCGGTCAACCCGTAGGAAGCCGGTCCGGCCGCCATATTGTCGGGATGCAGGGTGCGTCCCGTACCGCCGCCCGACGCGACGGAAAAATAGGCCTTGTTGTTTTCGGTAGCCCACTTCTTGTAGGTCCCCGCGACAAGGTGCTGGAAGCGGGTGGGGTTGGTGGAGTTGCCTGTGATGGATACGTCCACCTTCTCATGCTTCATTATCGCCACGCCCTCGACGACATCGTTAGCGCCGTAGCAGCGCACCTTGCTCTTGTCCCCGTCGGAATATTTCTTCTCGCGGACAATTTTCAGCTCGCTTGCATAGAAGTCGTAGTCCGTCTCGACATAGGTAAAGCCGTTAATACGGGATATTATAAAGGCGGCGTCCTTGCCCAGTCCGTTGAGTATGACCTGAAGTGGCTCCTTGCGCACCTTGTTGGCCGTGCGGGCTATTCCTATGGCGCCCTC
>JAQWAS010000018.1 GCA_028707495.1 Patescibacteria group bacterium | reverse complement strand
TAACACCGTCACTCCTGACATGGTCAGAGGGATGGCAAAAAACCCCATCCTCTTCCCCATGAGCAATCCCACGCCCGAAATTATGCCAGAGCTTGCCGTGGAAGCTGGCGCGTCCGTTGTCGGGACGGGACGCAGCGACTTTGCCAACCAGATCAATAACGTACTCGCCTTCCCCGGGATATTCCGAGGCGCGCTGGATGTAAGGGCATCCGACATCAACGACGAGATGAAGATAGCCGCAGCCTTCGCCATAGCCTCCCTAGTAGGGGACGACGAGCTGCGCGCGGACTATATAATCCCCGCCCCGTTTGATCCAAGAGTGGCTCCCGCAGTAGCAGAAGCCGTGAAAAAGGCCGCGATAGCGTCCGGAGTAGCCCGCAAGGTGTAGTGAACGCCGTCCCCGGCGTTCAGCGTCATGCCACACGATAACGCAGGGGTGGATAAACGTAGGGGTGAACTGCGTTCGCCCGGTTTAACCCTTTACAATCAATGGTGTAGGGACACGACGCGTCGTGTCCAACCCGATAGTGTATATAAAAAAGGCAGGATTGCAGATAGAACATCTGTAGTCCTGCCTTTATTATGTTAAAAGAGCGCGGGCGGATATGGAATCCGCCCCTACGACGGGGTGGGAGCGATAGGATTTATTGGGTGGAAGAACAGAGCGCGGGCGAAGGCATCTCACCCCTATGTTTCCTCGCTTCCCGTGTTCTCCTATTATCTAACCTCTAACCATTATCTTGCTCCCGCTTGGGGACTTACTTACCACTATCTGCTTTTCAATGCGTTCCTTCAGCTCCGCCACGTGGGATATTATGCCCACCAGCCGGTTGCCGGACGCCAGGGCGTCCAGGATGCGCAGCGCCTGCTCTAAGGACTGGGCATCCAGCGAGCCGAAGCCCTCGTCTATGAACATGGCGTCTATCTCCACCCCGCCCGCGTAGCTCTGCACCACGTCGGACAGTCCCAGCGCCAGCGAAAGGGAGGCCTTGAAGCACTCCCCGCCCGACAGGGACTTCACCTGCCGCACCTTGCCCGTGTAGCTGTCCAGCACGTCCAGCTCCAGTCCGGCGGACTGACGCAGGGAGGAGGGGTCCAGCCTGTGGCACAGCTCGAAGCGCCCGTCCGTCATCAGCTTCAGGCGTTTGTTCGCCTGTGTTATGATGTGACCGAAATACTCCGCCTGGACATACTGCTCGAAGGCTATTCGCGCTCTGCCCGTCAAGTCCCCGTTTGCAGTTTTGGACAGCTGACGCACCGCGACGTACTCGCCCTCCTTAACCTCCCTGTCCTCCTCGGACTTGTGTATCTGCTCCAGCAGAGAGCCGTTCAGGCTCAGTCGCGGACGGACTTCGCTCAGCTCCTTCTCCGCCTGTACACGCTTGGCGGAGCATTCCTCCCGCCGCTCCTCAAGCTCGGACATATCAGCCCTTTCCTTGCCCGAGGTAGCGGACACAAGTCGGGCTTGCTCGGACTGAGCCGTGCTCATGTCCAGTCTGAAAGCGTTTATCCCGTCCTCGGCGCTTCGGATTTCCTCCTCGCCCATAAGGGACGACAGGTAGTCCTCCTCGTCCCAGAAGCCGTTTTGGGACAGCGCGTCCCTGTAATCCCCTTCGGCCTTGACCGCGTCCTCCCGCGCCTTGGACAGACGCTTTTCCCATTCCCCCTGCCTTGCACCGTTCCCCTCGCGCAGGGATACGGAAGCGCGGTGCTTTTCCTCCGCCTCCCTCAGCTCCCGCCTGCTCTTTTCAAGCCTTGCCGACAGGACGGAGCGTTCCTCCAGCGCCTTTTCCTTTGAGGGATATTCAAGCGTGCCGGACAGCGCGGCCCTCCTGCCGTTCTGCTCACCCAGCGCCGCCGAAATGTCCGCGCTCTCCTTGCTGAGGGACACGAGGGTGCTCTCTGTCTGCGCAAGAGTAAGCAGTACTCCGTCCAGCTCCGCCTTGGCG
Organism: Patescibacteria group bacterium; assembly: GCA_028707495.1. Classification (NCBI taxonomy): domain Bacteria; species Patescibacteria group bacterium. The sequence continues at coordinate 1,512 of JAQWAS010000018.1, read as the reverse complement.
GTCTTTTTCTCCTCGGACTGCCTTTTCGCTTGCGTCAGCCGCTCCTTTGCCTGCTCAAGGCGCGATGACAGCTCCCCGTAGCTTCGCCGCGCCGCGTCCCGCAGGAGCGTCAGCTCAGCATCGGACTGTATGCCCTCCAGCAGCCTTGCCGCGTCGGAGCGGATGAAGGCGCACTGTGTGTCCAGCGCGGAGCGGGCCGCCGCCGTGTCCCCGCTTGCCTTTTCCATCGCAGCGCGTTTGGACTGCGCGTCCGCTTTCAGCCTCGCCCTATCCCTCTCTGTGGGGATGTCCGCCGCGCTGTGAGCCTTACGCGGATGGCTTATCGAGCCGCAGACGGGACAGGGTATCCCTTCCTCAAGCGCCGCCGCCATTATTCCGGCTTGACCGTCCAGGAACGCCTTTTCTCCGGCATTGTACTTTTCCTCCGCCGCCTCCCATTCGACCTTGGACTTGAGGTACGCGGAAGTCAAACCGTCCAGCGCGTCCCGCGCTTCTATCGCTTTTTTCAGGTTTCCGCCCAGAGCGGTTATTTCGTCCCTTGCGGCGGAAACCGACTTGACAGTTTCCTCCAGCCTTGCCGCCGTCTCCTCCGCGCCCGCAAGGCTTTCGACAAAGCCGGACAGCGTGTCCCTTTTTGCCGCCTGCACCTGTCTTTGAGAGGTGAGGGACTTTATTTTGTCCTCCGCTGCTTTAAGCCTCAGGGACAGCTTTTCTATCCCGTCGTCAAGCTCCTCAAGCTGCTTATAGCTGTCAAGGGAGCGGGTAATCCTGTCCACGGACTGGGAGAGCGCCTCCCGCTTCCCCTCGCCCTGCCGGTGGACCTCCAGCTCCGCGCCCAGCCTTGCCTCTTCCTGCGCAAGCAAAGAGGCGGACTTTCGCAGCCCTTCCAGCTCCGTCTGTGCCGTCCTTTCCTCTCCGAGGACACGCCGCAGCTCTTTTACCGTCGGAGATACCCTGTACAGGGCAAGCCTTGCCCGCGCAAGCCGCTTTTCGGTTTGGCTTATCTCCTCCAACCTCGCGGACAGCTCCGTAAGCCTTGCGCATACCGTTTCAAGGGCGTCGAAGTCTGCGTTTATGGTTTTTGCCTGTTCGATTTGCCGCAGCAGGCTTTTTTCGTTTTTGTCCCACTCTTCTCTGAACGCCGTTTGAACTTTTTCCCTCTCCCTGTCCCTGACGCACAGCTCCTCCAACAGCTCGGACACCTGGGGCGCTGTGTGGATTTCCCCGCCGTCCCTAAGCTTTATAAGCTCCTCGCACTCCCCGCCATCGGGACAGCGTATCTGTCCTATGTACTGCAGTGTCCTGCGCGAGGCGTTCTCGCATTCCAGCCGCGACGCCCTCTCCATATCCCTTAGGGAGAGCTGGACTCGCTGGTACAGTCCCGTGCCGAAGACGGCGCGGTATATCGCCACACGCTCCGCGCTGCCCGCCAGCAGCAGGCGCTGGAACTCCCCCTGCGCTATCATGGCGATCTGCTTGAACTGGCTGCGGTCGATGCCCAGCAGGGATGTA
>JAQWAS010000017.1 GCA_028707495.1 Patescibacteria group bacterium | reverse complement strand
ATAAAGCTTTTAGGATTTTTTCCTTCATGTTTCACCTGTGTGTAAGGATATTTTTCAGTTTGAGTTAGTATAAGCGACGCGGAAGCTTATTTCAAACTTCTAAGGAATACCGAAAAATAGCGTTGCTATTGTTCGGCTTGAGATAGGGTTTTTCAATATTCCACAATTATTTCAGGGCATGGCATCAGATATCCCGAGTATTTGAGCGGCGCCGAGTCGATACCGGGGCAAATTTACAGATCGTCCAGGGGGCTTGCCACTCCGTGCCCGCCCTGCTGCAGAACGTGGGTATAAACCATTGTCGTTGCCAGATCCTCATGACCAAGCAACTGCTGGATGGTCCTGATATCGGTTCCCCGCTGCAGGAGATGCGTTGCGAAGGAATGTCTGAAAGTGTGAGCGCTGATCCGTTTGGTGATCGCTGCGCGCCGGACTGCGGTTTTGATTGCCTTGTTTACCACACTTGGATCTATGTGGTGACGCCGGGTAAAACCTGATCCGGGATCGACCGACAAATCACGGGAGGGGAAAATATACTGCCAGGCCCACTCTTTGGCGGCATTGCGATATTTTCGTGCGAGGGCGCCGGGGAGGAATACTTCTCCGAAACCTTTGTCGAGATCCTGTTGATGAATGGTTTTAACTCTGGCCAGATGGTTGTCGAGCAGAGGGATGAGGGTTGTCGAAAATGTGGTGAAACGATCTTTGTTTCCTTTTCCTGAGCGCACGGTAATTTGTTTCATCTCGTAATCGATGTCCTTGACACGAAGTCTGACGGCTTCCATGATGCGTAATCCGCTTCCATAAAGAAGTTTAACGACAAGCTGAGTGGTTCCCTCCATCAGAGAGATGACTGTTGCAACTTCCTGTCGGGTCATAACGACGGGAAGGCTGGTTTTTTTGTTTGCTCTGACGGCGCAAATTTCTTCGGTTACAGGTTGTGCGAGGATCCTTTTGTACAGGAAGACAAGGGCGTTCATTGCCTGATTCTGGGTGGCTGGAGCAACGTCTTTATTGATTGCAAGATCGCTGAGAAAGGCTTCTATTTTCGCTTCACCGGGAAAAAGGTCATCTCTTGTCTTCATCCGGTGAAATCGGACAAACCGTACAATCCAGTCGACATATGAGCGTTCAGTATGAATTGAATAGTGTTTGAGTCTCATGTATTGCCGAACCTGATCGAGCAATTTCGGTTGTTGACTTTCGTTATTCCGGGCCATAAAATGGACTCATAAACGTTAATTTTGGGAGGCAGACTTGCCCTGTTTCCAACCGAATTGTAACATTATCAGGGCAAACCTACAAGTTAATCAATGGTTAAACTATTAAAAGCAGACCAAAATAACCAAAACCCTGACCCCAAGCTATATGTGCCGCAACAAGGTTAAGAAAACGATCTAATGGTAAGAATTTCGACTCAAGTGACAGAAGAAAAGATTGGTCTGGTTGCCTTCTACAAAGTGCCAGAAAACTTAATGGCACGGGAGCTTTCGAATAATTCTAAGCAAGTCCCGCACCAGCCGTTTTCTGGCGTGCCTGTTCGAATGACTAATTGCACTGTCCAGCTTTTTTCTGCTTTCAAAACTCGCGAAGTCTGTGTTATAAAAATGTTAGAGTGGATTAGGTCACGTTGGTAGAGGGGTACTATGTTTCGCAATACTATGATCACGAAAAAGCTAGCAAATAAAATCGGTAAAGCCGCAGGCGAGGCCATTAAAGGCTACCAAGCCCGTCTAGTTGAACAAGAGCCTCAGATCACCGATCGGTTTTTGGCTATTTGCCAGCACTCAATCAACAAATCCAAGATTGGTGGTATCCATTGGTCAGCTAAGACGTTTACTGATCGTGGCTGTAATAGCCAGGAGAAACGTTTCGGCGCGGACTTCCTTTGTTCCTTTTCCCTAACAATTCCTAACTTTAGCGTAAGCAAAGGTTTCTTGGCTCAAGCCAAGCGTGTTGAGCCAAGCGCCTCATTCACAACTAAGGATTACGACGACATGAAAAAGCAGTGCGAAAAAATGCTTTCGTTGTCGCCAGCATCATTCATTTTTCTTTACTCGGAGCAGGCAGGAGTAACTGTTATTCCTGCGATATCAGTAGTTTCAGCAAGAACATGCAATCCACATGAGCTAACGTCAATGGGGGTTTCTTCATTCTTCGCTAACCATTTCGAGTGCTTCATTGGCGACCGTGGCATTGCAATTCCGCCCTCTGGCGTAGAAAGTCTACTTGAGGAGCTCAATGTTCGCAGTGGTCTCACAATTGCCGGCCACAGTGACGAGGCTAGCATTTCGTTCAAAACGAACGCAGCCATAATAAAGAAATAAATAAAATGATAAAAAAACTTGTAATTGCTACCATTTTAATTCTGTGCAATTTTTTAATTGGCTGTATGGACACAAATGCAAAAGCAAATCAATTATATGTAGAAGCAATACAATATGACCAAGAAATGAAGGAAAAAGCGAAAAGCTACACAGAAGCATTGGTAACTTACAAAAAATTACACATGAAAATTAATGAAATAATAAATAATTACCCGGAAGCAAACCTAGCAGTTAAACTCCAATCTGGGGAAACACTAATTTCAGGCAAAAAGGTTAGCGAACTGCGAAAAATTGAAATCTTACTTCAACAGCTATCTGCAGCTGAAAAACAACTCAATTTATGCGCCTTGGTTATCAGTGAAAATAGTAAAGATCGTTGGCGAGTTCATGCTTTATGCTATTTAGCAATCGCTGCCAAAAAACTTGGTGAGGAAGAAAACTGTATCGATTTATTAAATAAAGCTATGAAGTATGCAGAAGAGATTGATGATAATACTCATTTAATTGAAGCAAACTTGGCAATAGCCAACGCATTTCAACAAACTAATCAAAATGATAAGGCTAAAAAAATCTTAAAAGAAGTGCTTATTAAGGCCAAGAAAATTGATGATTGCGTTGCTTGGGTTACCCTTACTAACGGGCTTTTCCATCAACAGTTTAATGACCTGTTCTTGGAAGCCACAGAAGAAATCAAATTTAAGAACGACTACAGATTCTTCAAAGAGAATATACGGCAAACCAAATGTTCTTATTTTTTAAATTCCGGGGAGCTAGATAAAGCAACTCAGACTGCTTTGCAAATAGAAAATCCCTATATTAGAGAATCATCACTAGTCGGTTGTATTAGCGAATATATTGTCAAAGGTCATAATGAAAAGGCAATAAAATTATTTGATGAGCACATAAATGACGCTGGCGACAAGAATAATCAAATAAGAAATTTAGTATTGTTAGCTTGGAAATTGAATGAAAAAAGTGAAAAGTCATTAGAATTCTTGGATCGCGCCCTAAGCATCGCTCAGGCGGAAGAAAATCAAGTCTGTAAAATAGGCCTGTTAGCCATAATAGGTGAGTTGCTGATCAATCTAGGGCACAATGAGAAAGCCCTTCAAATAATGTCTGGGGAATTATTTGTTAATGAAAAAATTAACTCGAACCTCCTTAAGAAAAGCGAAGTAGCAACAATTTGCCAAATCGCAAGTGTTCTTGTAAATAACAACAAGGTTGATCAAGCCATCGAAATAGTAAAGCAGTCTGGTTCTTTAGAAGAAAGAATAGAAAGTCTTCTAAGTCTTGCAAAAATTTTGATAAAGAAAGATAAGAAAGAATTTGCCCAAACATTAGCTCATGAATTAGTCTCGTTGGCAGGAGAAATAGACGAACCAGAAAAAAGGGGCTCATTATTCGCTCTTGAAATCGGTTGTCTATTTTTAGAACTGGACAATTTTGACCAAGCAATGCAAATTGCCAATGGAATCGAGGATAA
>JAQWAS010000016.1 GCA_028707495.1 Patescibacteria group bacterium | reverse complement strand
TTCCAACGCATACAGTTCCTATCACGCATACTCTTTCGTTTTTATGCTTTTCAAATATAGCGTTTAGTGTGTTTATCGTTTCATTTATTGTAAATATTCCGGACATTGAATATTTCTCCTGTTAGTAAAGTTTTTCTGATTCCCAATAATATCATTTTTAACCTTTTGTGTCAAATATATATAACTAAATTTAAATATCTAATACAATTTTATCATTAAGATAGTGATATATATAAAACCGAAACTCCCATCCCCTGCCCCTTCCCCGCGCGGCGGTGAAGGGGTGGAACGCGAAAAAGAGCACTGCAATGCCCGCTGGGCATTGCAGTGCTCTTAAAAAGGCTTCGCCTTTGGAGCTTGCCATATCATTATCATTAGGGCAATAAAAACATAAAATATAAGTTTTATTAACAAAAGGCTACGCTATACGCACAGCCTTTTATTTTTAATTTAAGCTCTTCTCCACTTGACTCCCTGAGCGGTGTCCTCCAGGATTATCCCCTTGCTCTTCAGCTCGTCGCGGATTTTGTCCGCCTCGGTGAAGTTTTTGGACTTTTTGGCCTGCGTACGCTTTTCTATAAGCTCCTCGACCTCTTTTTCCAGGCTGTCTCCCTCGGGCTTCAGGAAGCCCAGCAGTCCCGCCAACTCGTTGTACAGTCCCTTTGCGTGGGACAGGAACGCGCGGGAGGGGAATGGGAGGTTAACCAGCGCGGAGTTTATGTCACTCACCAGCTCGAAGAGCTGGGAGGTCGCGTTTGCGGTGTTGAAGTCGTCGTCCAGCGCCTCGATGAAGCAGGTTTTGCGTCCTTCAAGCGCGTTGAGGACTGCCTTTTCGTCCTCGCTCAGCGCCCTCTCCTCCGCCTTTTCAAGCGTGAAGGACAGGTTGTCCCCGCAGGCGTGGATGCGCTCCAGCGACGCCTTGGCGCTGGTGAGGGTCTGCTCGGTGAAATTGACGGGAGTGCGGTAGTGGCTGGATAAAAGGAAGAAGCGGATGGACTGGTATCCGAAGCGCTCCGCTGCGTCCCGCACGGTGAAAAAATTGTTTTCGGACTTGCTCATCTTCTTGCTGTCCACATTGATAAAGCCGTTGTGCAGCCAGTACTTGACGAAGGGCTTGCCCGTCGCCGCCTCGGACTGCGCCCGCTCGTTCTCATGGTGCGGGAACACCAAATCCTGCCCGCCGCAGTGGATGTCGATGCTCTCCCCGAGCAGTTTGCCGGACATGGCGGAGCACTCTATATGCCAGCCGGGTCGTCCCATCCCCCAGGGGGATTGCCACGCGGGTTCGCCGGGCTTCTGCGCCTTCCACAAAGCGAAGTCCATGGGCTCGCGCTTTGTTTCCCCTGTGTCCACGCGCGCGCCGGCCTCCAGCTCGTCTATTGGCATACCGGAGAGCTTTCCGTAGCCTCCGAAGGCGGAGGGCGAGAAGTAGACATCACCCTGCGCCTCGTAGGCGAAGCCCTTTTCCATCAGTGTGCTTATCAGCTGTATTATGGCATCGATATTCTCCGTGGCTCTGGGATGGCAGGTAGCTGGGGTTATACCCAGCCCCTGTGCGTCCTTTTTATATTCCGTTATATACTTCTCGGCTATTGCTGCGACCGTTGTGTCCTCGGCGTTTGCCTTGCGGATCATTTTGTCGTCTATATCGGTGAAGTTCTGTACATATTTTACCTTATAGCCCCTGTATTCCAGAAAGCGGCGCAGGGTATCGAACACGATGAAGCAGCGGGCGTTGCCCACATGGAAAAGGTTGTATACAGTGGGACCGCATACATACATTTTTACCTCATCGCCAAGTGGGACAAACTGCTCCTTCTTGCGGGACAGGGTGTTATATAGAAAGATATTATTGTCCATTTTCTTTTTTCTCCGTTTCGGATATAATTTTTTCGAGCTGTTCCACCTTAAAGCGCAGTCGACAAAGCTCCTGGGAGACGGGGTCCGGGGTATGTATCTGGTCCACGTCCTGTACAGGGGCAAGCTTTTTGTCGCCCACCTTGACAATCCTCGCGGGGACGCCCACGGCTGTGGCGTTGTCCGGCACCTCGGAGAGCACTACCGCACCCGCCGCTATTTTGGCATTGTCCCCTACCTTGAAGGGGCCGAGGATTTTAGCTCCCGAGCCGACAAGCACGTTGTTGCCCAGCGTGGGATGGCGCTTGCCCGTGTCCTTGCCCGTGCCTCCGAGGGTTACTCCCTGATAGAGTATGCAGTTTTCGCCTACCTCGGCGGTTTCGCCTATGACTACTCCCGAGCCGTGGTCGATGAACAGTCCGCGACCTATTGTTGCTCCGGGGTGGATTTCGATGCCTGTGAGGAAGCGCGCCTGCTGGCTTATCCAGCGGGCTATAAAGCGGTGTCCCCTTGTGTGGAACCAGTGGGCTATTCGGTAATAGATGAGGGCGTGAAGTCCGGAATAGAGGAAAAAGACCTCCGCCGAGCTTTTCGCCGCGGGGTCCCGTTCGCGGATTATTTTGATGTCGTATTTTATCTTTTCAAACATATATAAATATCCTAAATTCGTATTATATTTGAAGCGGTGTTTTCCCACTATATTATATCCCTATTATATAGTATGCCGCGTGAATTGTAAATATCGTTATGAATATGTTCAATTACGAGAAAATTATATATTTGATATTTTTATTACTTGACATGGACATGGCAATTATGTAATATTATAACAAATACCCAAATTATAGGAAAGGTAGGGATGTCAGATGAAAAAAGCTTATGCGATGATCGTTTTGGCGGCGTTTCTGGCAGGATTGCTGAGTATCGGAGCCTCCGCTGTCCCCGCGATAGGACTGGAGATACCCAAGGCGCAGTCCGAACCGGCGTGTGACGGGTCCTTTGACGCGGCGGAGTGGGCAAACGCCTGGCACGTGGAGATGAACACGAGCGATCCCGGCTATGTCCGCACGGCGGGTGGACTTGAAACAGCCTATGTCATGGATTTCGACTTCTATATGATGTGGGACCCCGAAAACCTGTACATAGCTGTCCTTTGCGACGGGGACAAAACTCCCACGCCCAAGAAGATGGAATCGGGCATGGACACGCGGGACAACACCATCCGTGGCGACGGTTTTCAACTACTTATAAATCCAACAGGCATACAGGATAAGCTGGGTGTGGACACGGACACAACCTATGGCTCCGGCTTTTTGTGGACTGACTTCTACTGCGAATACGCACAAGGTGTAAATCCCTTCACCTGGGCGTACGCTCCCTACGACGGGGACTCCATAGACGCTATGCCTGCCGGTGCTCTTGGCTATACTATCGGCTCCAAGCGCGACGGGACAAAATGGGTCATCGAAATTAAAGCGCCCTGGAAGGTCCTCAACGCGGACTGCTCGGGCGGCTACAACGAATGGGACCTCAAAATCCCACGTGTGACGGGGGACAAGATATCCTTCGAGTTCAACACGCTGGACTTCGACGGCACGGGACAGCAGGCGCGCTTCGGTATGACTCCCGACGGCAACTGGACTGAATACAACTGTAATACCTTTAAGGTATACACCCTTGTGGACAGTCCGGCCGGTATAGCTCCAGTAGCGGACACTCCCGCTCCGGCACAGGAGGGGACAAGCGCTCCCAAAACGTTTGACGGCATATATATATTCGTCCTCGCGGGAGCGGGTGCGGCGGCGACACTGCTATTTGTCCGCAAGCTGCACCGGGTAAGGTAGACAATTGGGTTTATAAAAGACAGGAGCGTTATGTTCCTGTCTTTTTATGTTGATTATTTTCTTATATCCTTCAAATCAGACCATGGGATTTTTACTTCTATTGTGCCGTATGCGTAGGGAGCTATTGTGTATGGATTGAAGATGAGCGTCAATCCTTCTTCGGTTACCTTGAAGGTGTTGTCTGACAGGGCGGCGACGCAGGCGTCCTTTACCTCTGTTCTCAAGGATGGATTGGCGTCTATTTCCTCCCTGCTGTAATATCCCACGTTGACGTATTTATTCTTATCTGCATACATAATATCGAAGCTGCGCTCCGCGAGGACACGCGCGTACTCTGAGTTATCCTTAAATAAATCGACTAACAGGATACGCTGGCCTGTCAAGGCGTCGAAATTGTCCGAATAGGAATTGTGCATGGGATGAACTGCACCTGCCAGATATGTGTAGTCCGTTTGAATAACATTTATATATTTATCGGAAAATTCCAGCTTATATTCATGTTCGTATTCAATACCGCCGCCCATAAGCGGGTCAGAGGAGTCCTTTATGGAAAGAGCTTCCGCTTTGATTGACTCGAAGCGCTGCTTCATATAATCGTTTATGGACTGGGAATTCGCTCCCGTAAACTGGGGGAGGGATATGCTTATATTAACGGCGGTCCCGTTAGAGGGGTCGCCGGAGTCCTCAGTATAGACGAGTGAGGAGCCTTCCTTTAAGCTGTCCTGCGGCGGCTCGGTTGTCGGCTCTGTGGTTTGCTGTGTTGGTTCGGTTTGTGTCGGAGCTTCGGTAGCAGCTGAGCTATCCTCCTGCGTTGCCGGAATGGTTGTTTCCGTCGGGGTGGTGGGATTAAAAATATCCTTTATCTGTTGGCAGCCGCTAAGCACAAATAGGGACAGAAGCAGTACAACGGCGGTTATTTTTTTTAAACAGTTCATTTTTTACAAGCCTTTCAATT
>JAQWAS010000015.1 GCA_028707495.1 Patescibacteria group bacterium | reverse complement strand
GACTTTTTGAAAAAGGACGAGTTCAAAAGCATTGTCTATAACGTGAACGATTACAAGCGCGGCACGGTCATCCAGAAACTGACCGACCTGACCAACAATATCCGTAATTTCGGTTTTGCCCTTATAGCCTTCTTGAGTTTCGTAGCCATTTTGGTGACCTTCAACACGATCAGGCTGACCATCTTTTCCCAGAAAGAGGAGATCGAGATCATGCGTCTGGTCGGAGCCAAGAACTCCTTCATTCAGGGCCCGTATTTCGTCCAGGGTCTGCTTTGCGGCTTGGTAGCCTTTCTGATATCCTTCGGCCTTTTTACCGCCCTTGTCTACTTTATGCAGGAAAGATTTTCCGGCTTGTTCCTGGGCTTCAACCTTTTCGATTTCTATAAAGCCAACATTTGGAACCTTGTCGGCCTGCAGGCCGGAGTAGGGCTGGTCCTGGGATCGCTTTCCAGCGTTTTCGCCGTCGGCGCCTACTTGAAAAAGTAAGGAAAATAGGGTATTAAAAATAGGCAATAAGTCAGCGAAAAATGCGCTATTGCGAGGCCGCCTTTCAAAAAATGAAGGGGCGGTTATCGCTTTTGCGGGATCGTCTAATGGTAGGACAACGCCCTCTGGAGGCGTCTATCTTGGTTCGAATCCAGGTCCCGCAGCCTTGAAAATATAAAAGTCTTTTCGGCTGAAATATGACAGAAACTACAACTAATTTAACGAAAAAACAGCACCTCTTTTTGAGGTGTTTTTAATATAAAATACAATATGGTAAAGGATTCAGAGCAAAATAGGAATAAGGGTATCGTCTATGTTCTTGTTAATGAAGCGATGCCTGGTTACGTAAAAATAGGGAAAACTCAGAATATAGAAGGGCGAATTAGATCACTCGATAATACCAATATGCCGCTTCCTTTCTCTTGTTTTTTTGCTGCAGAAGTTGAGAAAATCGATTTTGTAGAGAGGCAGCTTCACGATGCTTTCGGAGACCACAGAGTTCGGTCTAACCGTGAATTTTTCCGTTTGTCTCCGGAGCGTGCAGTTGCTGCGATAATGCTTGTCACTCACAGAGATGTTACTCCGGGAAAAGATTTTGTCGAAACGGAGGAGGATCAGCGTGCTCTTGATAGGGCAAGACAAAGGCGGTCAGTATTTCGTTTCAGTTTAGTCGGTATTCCAGTAGGAGCAACTCTTACTTTTACTAGGGACTCAAACATAACATGCACAGTTGTGGATGACCGTAAGGTTTCGTTCGAAGGCGAATTGCTTAGTCTATCAATCGCCGCAGACCTTGCCTTGAAAAAAGTTGGCGTAAATTGGAAATCTGTCCAAGGTCCGGCTCACTGGGAATATGATGGAGAGACTCTTGATGAAAGACGTATCCGACTCGAAGAGGGAGGAGAGGACGAGCGGGAACCGACGCAGGAGGAGATTGATATAGCCGGGGACCAATGGGTTCAGAGCCAAATAGACAGAGAAAGGGGAAAATAAATTTTTAAATATAGAAATGAAGATAAAAGACCTGGCAAAAGTTGATCGGCCGCGCGAAAAGTTGGAAAAATATGGATTGGATAAATTAACGAATCCGGAGCTTTTGGCGGTGTTGCTTGGATCCGGGATTAAAGGATTGAATGTAATTGAACTATCCAAGAAGATTGTGAAGATAATCGAAAAAAATGGAGCGAATAAAATTAATCTGGATAGTTTGTTGAGGGAGAAGGGACTGGGCAGAGCAAAAGCTTTGCAGGTGATTGCGGCGTTGGAATTTGGCAAACGGTTGAGCTTGAAGCAAAAATCGGAAATATTGTCGGCAGAAGATGTTTGGAAATTATGCGTCGATATCCGTAACTCGAAGAAAGAACATTTTATCGTTTTTTATTTGGACACGCAAAACAAACTAATTGAACGGCAAATAATTTCTATCGGGACGCTTAATGCCAGCTTGGTACACCCCCGTGAAGTATTTGAACCGGCAGTATCTCTGCATGTAGCGAGTATAATCGTTGCCCACACCCACCCAAGCGGGGACATAAAGCCGTCGGATGATGACTTGGCGATAACAAAGAGGCTAATTGAGGCTGGTAAAATTTTAGGCATTGAACTGTCTGACCATATAATTTTTTCTGCAGATGGATTCCTTAGCTTAAAAGAGAAAAACTTGATTTAACCTATGTACTGGAAGAGGGCTCTGAAGCCCCCTTTTTTATAGGGCTTGACTGTTCATAGCCCTTTGTGATAATTTAAGTGCACAGATACTTATATGCAACAAAAACTAAAAGAAATAGCAGATTTAATCTTGGGATTTACTTTTCGTGGGGCGATAGTCCCGGATCAAAACGGCGATTCGTTTGTTTTCCAGGCAAAAAATATTGTCGGAGACAAAGCGGATGTTGGATTGCAAAACCTGGTAAAAATATCATTTAAGGGTTTTAGGGGCGCTCATTTTTTACAAAAGAGCGATATTGTTCTTACTTTGCGCGGAGCGAATGTCGGTTCTTTCAGGGCGGCTGTTGTCCGGGGCGATGTCAAAAATGTAATTGTTCCGTCCTCTGTAATGATAATCAGACCGATCAACCAAAAAGTTTTATCCGAATATTTAGCGGCTTATTTTAATTCGATGGATGGGCAGAAAAATATTTTAAAAGCGGTCACTGGTTCCTATATTCAAACAATTTCAAGACAGAAGCTTGGAGAGGCCATTATCCCGTTGCCGTCTATTGAGGATCAGTTATCGATTATCAAATTGGCCGATAACTTAAAACGCCAACAGGAAATTTGCGAAGAAAAAAATAAAATCAAAAAAAATATTATCAACGCAATTTTTGAAAAGATAATTTAAATTTATGACACCTAAAAAATATACCCAGGAAGATCTCAATAAAGTGCTTTGGGCCGCGGCGGACTCTTCTCGGACCCAGGTAGACGCCGGCGTTTATAAAGACTATGTGTTGGCGATGCTTTTCTTTAAGTATTTGAGCGATTTGTCAAAAAAGAAATACGAACAGTATCGGGAACGGTTTAATGGCGATCAGGAAAGGATCAGAGAAAAAATGAAGATGGACCGTTTTTATTTGCCCGAAAAATCTTCTTTTGATTATATCTATGGAATTATCGAACAGGATAATATTGGGGAAGAGCTGAACAAAACGCTTGACCGCATTGAAGAAGCAAACCGCGAAAAACTTGAGGGAGTGTTTAATGTAGATTTTAATTCGGAAGCAGTTTTGGGAAAACTGGCGGAGCGCAATAAAATGCTGCGCCATTTGATCCAGGATTTCGCCAAAATAGACCTAGCCGACGCAGGAGACGACATTATCGGCAACTCTTATATGTATATGATTGAGAGATTTGGAGCCGACGCGGGCAAAAAAGCTGGAGAATTTTTTACTGTACGCAATGTCGCTAAATTGGTTGCGATGCTGGCCCAGCCGAAAGCCGGAGACAGGATTTGCGACCCTTGTTGCGGTTCTGGGGGATTGCTTTTATTGGCCGGAGAAGAGGTAGAAAAAGGCGAGTCTAAGAACTATGCCCTTTATGGGCAAGAGTCAACGGGATCGACATATCAGCTGGCAAGAATGAATATGTTTTTGCACGGAAAAGATTCGGCTCGCCTTGAATGGGGAGACACCCTCAATAATCCATTGCTGACGGAAAATGACCAGCTTATGAAGTTCGACACGATAGTTGCAAACCCTCCTTTTTCTCTAAAAAAATGGGGCGCGGAGAACGCAGAAGACGATAAATACAAACGTTTTTGGCGAGGCGTTCCGCCCAAAGATAAAGGCGACTTTGCTTTTATCACTCACATGATAGAAACAGCCAAGCCGAAGACCGGCCGTATCGCGGTAATTGTTCCTCACGGCGTGCTATTTCGTGGCGGTGCAGAAGGGAAGATCCGCGAGCAACTGATCAAAGAAAACATTATTGACGCGGTTATCGGCTTGCCCGCTGGTTTGTTTCAAACAACCGGGATTCCGGTGGCTATTTTGGTGATAGACCGGTCTCGCGAAAAAGGCGGGGCGAACGAGAATAAGAAAGATATTTTATTCATTGAAGCGTCGAAGGAATACAATCCTGGCAAAGCTAAAAATATTTTAACCGAAGAAAATATCGAAAAAATTTATAATACGTACAAAAACCGCAAGAATGTCGAAAAATTCGCCCGAAAAGTTGGGTTTGACGAAATCAGCAAGGAAAACGATTTCAACCTGAACATTACCCGCTATGTTGATACTTTCGAAGAGGAAGCGCCGATAGATATCAAAGCAAACCTGAAGGAACTGGCGGAACTGGAGCCGGAGCTAAAGAAGCTGGAAGATCAGATGGACGATTATTTAAAACAATTAGGAATTAAATAAAAAAATCTATGGATAAAAAGATAATTGCTCAACTTCATAAGTATTTCGACGCGTATGTCTACACGAAGGAGGGAGTCGAATTTTGGTATGCGCGCGAATTGCAGGTATTGCTTGGCTATAACGAATGGCGCAACTTTGAAAAAGTGATCGAGAAGGCAAAGATCGCTTGCGAGAAATCGGGACAAGTTATCCACAACCATTTTGTTGACGTCAACAAAATGGTTGGTATTGGTTCGGATGCCCAAAAGGAGATACCAGACATTATGCTCTCGCGCTACGCCTGTTATTTGATAGCGCAAAATGGCGATCCGAGAAAAGATGCTATCGCCTTTGCGATGACCTATTTTGCCGTACAAACCAGAAAACAAGAGGTCCTAGAGAAGAGGCTTGCTGACTGGGAGAGAGTACAGGCAAGAGAAAAGTTATCAGCTTCGGAAAAACAGCTTTCAGGAGTTATTTTTGAGCGTGGAGTTGATAGCCAAGGGTTTGCCCGGATTCGTACCCGCGGAGACGCTGCCTTGTTCGGCGGCTATGGGACCAAAGAGATGAAACAGCGTTTGGGAATACCGGAGAAACGCCCATTGGCGGATTTTTTACCGTCAGTGACCATAAAGGCCAAGGATCTGGCAACAGAGATTACTAATTTTAATGTTAAAAAGGATACAACCTTACAAGGAGAAATACCGATCAGTTTAGAGCATGTAAAGAACAATCAGAATATGAGGGATATGCTTGGCAAAAGCGGAATTTACCCGGAGAATTTGCCAGCAGAAGAGGACATTAAGAAAGTGGAACGTAAAATTAAATCCGAAGATAAAAAATTGCCGAAAAATGTTAAGAAATTAAACGGGTAAATAAAATATGATCGATAAATCGAAAATAACGGATTGCTTTAATGAGACTGGCTTTCCATTCCAACAATGGTGTTTAGAAACCATCAGAAATTTTAGTAAAGATCATGGAGGGTGGGGCTATAAAGCTATATCAGAATGGCCATTTACGTGCCCACCATCAAACGGACCCTTATTGGGAGTGCATAGTACCGCTGATATTGTGGCAATAAGAGGTGTCACAGGCGCAGCAGATACTCTTTTATTCCTCGTTATTGAATGCAAGCGAGCCAATGCGAATATCAAAAATTGGGTTTTTATGAGCGATAAATATGATAATAAACCTTTATTTATTTTTTCAAAAGTTGACGATGATTTGAAAGAGGCGGCTTACACAACGCGCAGACTAACTTTTCCTGGTCTAAATTATACGACAGAAAATTTTGATTATTGCAATAACGTGATCGAGGCAAAAAATGATTTTTCATCGCTTAATCGGAATCAGGAGGAAAGAGTCTACAAAGCTATCCGACAGGCGAACCAAGGTATTTTTGCTCTAGAAAATAAAAAACCAAGATATATTGAAAATTTAACAACAGGGTTACCATCGGATGTTTTTAAATATTTTGTTTTTCTTCCCGTGGTAGTAACAACTGCAAATTTATACACAACTGATTTTGATTATAAGAATGTGACAGAAGGCAACATTTTAAAAGAAAATATAAATTATACTGAAAAAAAATGGATAACCTATGAATTTCCTCTTCCAGATTTTATTAACTACGGGAGACAACTGGACGGTATTGCTTTGGAGAAGAGAACAACTTTTATTGTAAACGATAAATCCTTTACAGATTTTTTAAGCGGTATCGGCAAAATTTGTAATTTAAAATAGAAATATGGAATTAAAACAATTTGTTAAAAATATACTTAAGGATTTAGTGGATGCGGTTGAAGAGGAAAAAAATGAATCGTGCCGTAGCATGAATTTAACCAGCTCTCAAGATAATCGCACTGTTGAGTTTGATATTGCGGTAACGGTTGAAGATTCGACTACTTCATCGGGAAAAGCTGGGATTAAGGTTTTCCAGATCATTGAAGGCGGCGGCAAGATGTCCAAAGAATTAAAAAATTCAGAAGTTAGCCGAATTAAATTCGGGGTATCTGTCGCTAATTTTACAAAAGAAGAGCAGGCAAAAAGAGATGCCGAACCTGTACGGCCGAAGAGCGGTAACTATGTTAGGTTATGAATAAGCAAATACAAAAAAATATCCCTCGTGAGTGGACTAAGCAGAGACTTGGTTCGATTGGGGTATTTACTAAGGGCGCAGGTATATCAAAAGACCAACTCTCGGAAGTGGGCCATAACGTGGTTCGCTATGGAGAACTGTATACAAAGTTCGATGTTAAGATCGAAAGAATCTATTCTTATATACCAAGTGAAATAATACCTTCTACGAGAGAAATAAAATATGGTGACATTTTATTCGCTGGTTCTGGGGAAACTAATGATGAGATAGGAAAATCGGCAGTTTATTTTTTAAAAGAGAGTTGTTACGCTGGCGGCGACATAATAATATTCAGCCCTAAAAGTGCGAACAGTCTTTTTCTCTCATATTTTTTAAATACAGGAGAAGCTAGGAAAAGGTTACGAGAGCTTGGCCAGGGACAGTCTGTCGTGCACATTCATAAAAATGATCTTGAAAATTTAGAATTTAACTTTCCTCTATTAGAAGAGCAAAATAGGATTGTAAGAGTATTGGAAACCTGGGACAGCGCGATTGAGAAATTAGGGAGGAAGATTGAGATTAAGAAGCGGATTAAGAAGGGGTTGATGCGGGAATTGTTGGCGGGCAAAACTCGGTTGTCGGGTTTTAATGGAGAGTGGGAAGCAAACAAATTAAGCGATGTTTGCGAAATTAAAAAAGGACTTGGTCTCTCGAAAGTAAAACTAAACGACAAAGGAAAATATGAGTGTATTTTGTATGGAGAGCTATACACGACATACTCGGAAATTATTAATGAGATCAAAAGCAAAACAAATGAGAAAGAAGGGAATCTTTCAATGGCTGGCGACATATTAATTCCTTCCTCAACGACGACTTGTGCTCTCGATTTAGCCATTGCGGCTTGTTTGAATAGGAAGAAAGTCCTTTTAGGTGGGGATATAAGCATTCTTCGAGCAAAAAAAATCTATAATTCAATATTTCTTGCATTATATCTGTCGCATATCAAAAAACACAATTTAGCCAGATTGGCACAAGGAATAACTATCGTACATTTATATGGAAAAGATTTCAAAAAAATAGAAATATCAATACCAAAAATCGAGGAACAAAACGCGATTGCCGACATACTTGTGACGGCGGATAGGGAGATTGCGGAGTTGGAGAGGAAATTGGGGATATTGAAAAATCAGAAGAAGTATTTGTTGAATAATTTGATTACCGGGGCGATTCGGGTGCCGGAGGGAATATAAATACGGGTTTTGCAGGGGTCTATCCAGTAACAGGGGGCCAGACCCCTTAAATACAAATTCAAAATCATGGATTACGAAATATTGGGAAAAGTTAATTTTGATGAGGCGCGTCAGTCACAGCTTCCATTTATTGAGGTGCTTTTGAGTATGGGCTATAAATATGTTTCTTGCGCGGAGGCGTTGCGT
>JAQWAS010000014.1 GCA_028707495.1 Patescibacteria group bacterium | reverse complement strand
TTATTCCTTTTTCAGCTTCATCCATAGCGCGCCGGATTAAATTTTCCTTAGTTTGTTTATTCATATGCGAGAGAGGAATAAATAAATTGTTTTCATTAAAGGAGATTTTTAAATTATTTCGCAGAACAGGGTTTATACAAACTCGTTGAATTAGACCTTTATTTATGCTAAAATATTAGTATAAATTTTAAATCATAATGAGGTTATGAAACAAAGTCAAAATTATTATCCAAGTCAAGATCCAATGTTAAAGTTGGAGCGCGAATTAAAATTACGAGGTTTTAGTCCTAGAACTATAAAAGCCTATCTTTATTATAACAAGAATTTTTTAAATTATGCAAGCAAAAATCCAAGAGATATCAACAATGAAGACATTAAGAGATATTTAGATTTTTTAATTAAAAAAAATTTATCTAGCTCAACTTTAAATTTAATTATTAATTCTCTGAAATTTTATTATAAACAGATATTAAATAGGCGATTTTTTTATAAAATTAAGCATGTTAAAAAAGATAAAAAATTACCCACAGTCTTGAGCCAGGCCGAAATTAAAAAAATGATTGATTTAACTCAAAATCGTAAGCATAAATTTTTAATATCTTTAATGTATGCCACAGGCTTAAGGGTTAGTGAGGTAATTAAAATTAAAATGCGAGATATTGATTTAGATAGAAAAGTGTTAAAGGTTGTGGCTGGCAAAGGTCGTAAGGACAGATATGTTAATTTAGCTAACAAGCTCATCCCAGAATTAAAAAATCAATTTAAACTTAAAAACGCTAATGATTTTTTGTTTACTAGTCGGGGCGAAAATAAGCATTTAAGTCCGACTAGTGCCGAAAAAATAGTTAGAGACGCGGCCAAATTAGCCGGTATCTGTAAATCAGTTTCTTGTCACACTTTACGTCATTCTTTTGCTACCCATTTACTTGAAGCGGGAAATGATATAAGATATATCCAGGAATTGTTGGGCCATAAAAATTTAAAGACTACTCAAATTTATACTCAGGTGGCGGCCAATGTTTTGTCGCGAGTTAAAAGCCCACTTGATAATTTATAATTTATGTCAGAAACCGTTGATGAAATAAAAAACAAATTGGATTTAATTGATGTCGTGCGTGAATACGTACCTAATTTAAAACAGGTCGGCGCGAACTGGAAATCACCTTGTCCATTTCATAAAGAAAAAACGCCGTCTTTTTTTGTTTCACCTGATCGTCAAATTTGGCATTGTTTTGGTTGTGGCGCTGGCGGAGATATGTTCGAATTTATTAAAAAAATTGAAGGCATTGAATTCGCCGAGGCTTTAAAAATTTTAGCCAACAAAGCTGGTGTAGAAATTAAACGTGATAATCCAGAGGTGGTCAATCAACGTACGCAATTGATGGACGTGTGCTCTCAGGCTGCCAATTTTTATCATCAAGTTTTATTAAAAACTGCACAAGCCGAGAAAGCGCGTGAATATTTAAAGCAACGTAATTTATCAGATCAAACTATCCAAGAATTTAAATTAGGTTTTGCGCCCGAGAGTTGGGATTCTTTAGTTAAAGCTTTAAAAACAAAAGATTTTTTAGAAATAGATATTCAAAGAGCTGGTTTGGCTTTATCTAAAAATGGGCAAAAATATTATGATCGTTTTAGAAATCGGATTATGTTTCCAATTCAAGACACACATGGAAATATGGTTGGTTTTACTGGGCGAACTTTAGATCCCAATGAGTCAGCTAAATATGTTAATACACCAGAAACGTCAATTTTTAATAAAAGCAAAATTTTATATGGTTTAGACAAGGCTAAAAAATATATTCGAGAAGAAAAATTAGCTATCATTGTTGAGGGACAAATGGATGTTTTGGCTTCGCATCAGGCGGGAATTAAAAATGTCGTTGCTGCCAGTGGAACAGCTTTAACCTTAGATCAAATTAAACTTATCAAGCGTTATGCCGAAAATATCGCTTTAGCCTTTGATGTCGATTTGGCTGGGCAAGAAGCAACTAAACGTGGAATTGCTAATGCTTGGCAGGAAAATTTAAACGTTAAAATTATTCAACTTAAAGCAGGCAAAGATCCCGACGAATGTATTCAACAAGATGTTAAATTGTGGCAAGAATCAATTCAACAGGCCCGACCAATTATGGAACATTATTTTGACATAGCTTTTAAAGATAAAGATTTGTCTCAGGTTGAAAATCGTAAACAGGCTAGTAAAATTTTATTGCCAATTATTGCACAACTTAATAATAAAATCGATCAGGAGTTTTGGTTAAAAAAAATAGCTGACAAAATTGAAGTTAGAATTGAGTCTTTGTTTGAAATTTTAGAAAAATTTAACAGCAAACAAACATCCAAACCAATGGTGGTAGAAAAATTTAAAAATACCAATCGCCAATTAAGCTTAATGGAAAGATATTTGGCTATGTTAATTAAATATCCTAAATTACGCCATAATTTAATTCAAAATTTCGATTGGCAGATGTTTGAGGGCTATACTCAGCTAGAAGGCATTGTTAAAATCTTAAATGAGTATTATAATAAACAAGAGGTAATTAATGAGGATTTATTTAATCAGAAAAATTTTTGTCAATTGTTAAATCAGGATGAACAAAATTATTTAGATGTTTTAAATTTATTAGTAGCTAAAGAAAATTTTAATGAATGGGATGAACGTGAATTAAAATCAGAAATTTTAAAAATTAGCCAAGATTTGCAAAAGATATTTATTCAAGATCAATTACGTCAAATTGAATTAAAAATAAAAAAAACCGAAGAAGACGGAGATGAAGAACAACTAAACGAATTATTTAAACAATTCAACCAACTAGCTCAAGAGTTGGCCAGTTTAAATTAGCTATTTTTTATAATTTATATTTTCAATATATTTATGCTAACAACCTCAAAAGAGTTGTCTAAAAAAACGTTGCGTCGAGTTAAAAAAACCATTAAACCTAAAATCAAGACACGCATTGCTAAATCAGCCAAAACTCAGCCCAAGAAAAAAGTTAAATCTTTGGACCGAGGAGCGTTTAAGGTCAAATCTCGATCCAAAATTAAAAAGAAACAACCGCAATCAACTCAAGTTAAAAACGAAACTAAACGTCGATTTTACAAAAAAGTTTTATGGCCTGAGGAGCGGGCAACGGTTTTATTAAAAAAAGCGCGTAATCGGGGTTTTATTTCAGAAAATGAAATTTTATACACTTTGCCAGATATTGAAGATTACATTCCAGAATACGAAAAATTTTTAGACAGTTTAGAATTAGCGGGGATTGAAATAATTGAGTCGAGTTCAAGCTTTTTAGATACACCAGCCCCGACTTTTAAAATTGAAAAAAATAAATTAGTTAAAGAAGAAGAAAAAAAATCAGTTAAAGCACCCAAATTAAATACGGTTAAAAATTATCCTGATTCAATTCAATTATATTTAAAAGAAATCGGTCGCATTCCATTATTAACCACCAAAGAAGAAATTAAGCTCGCTAAATTAAAGGATTTGGGCGACGAAGATGCTCGTCAAAAATTAGTTGAAGCGAATTTGCGTTTAGTGGTATCAATCGCTAAAAGATTTGTTGGCTATGGTTTGCCATTGTTAGATTTAATTCAAGAGGGCAATATGGGGTTATTTAGAGCAGTGGAAAAATTTGATGCCAGTAAGGGTTATAAATTTTCAACTTATGCTCATTGGTGGATTCGTCAAAGTATTACTCGGTCACTAGCTGATCATTCTCGAACGATTCGTATCCCAGTTCACATGGTGGAAGATATTAATTCTTTCAAAAAAATTCAAAGTGAATTAACTCGGGCATTGGGTCGTGATCCTTTACCAGAAGAAATAGCTGCTGAAATGAAAGAAGATATTGAAAAGATTCGTTATATTATGAAAATTTCTCAAAGTACAATTTCTTTGGAAACATCAGTGGGTGACGATGATAGCGAAGATACAACTTTGGCGGATTTTGTTAAAGATGAAAAAGCTATTACACCCATGCAATTAGCTTCAATGAAATTATTACGCGATTATGTCAGGAAAATTTTATCAGAATTAACTCCGCGTGAACAAAAAATATTAGAAATGCGTTTTGGTTTAAATGATGGCATTTCACACACCCTAGAAGAAGTGGGTGAGGAATTCGGAGTAACCAGAGAAAGAATTCGTCAAATTGAAGCTAAGTCTTTAGAAAGAATTAAAGACTTGAAGGGGGTTGAAAAATTGGGAGGATATTAATTGTAATTAATAGTTTAATGGCTAATAATAATTATAAACAAGAGGGGTTGCAAATTAAAATAATTTTTGCTAAACTATTATCTTGAAATAAAAAAAATGATTAATGGGTTGTAAGTTGTTAGTTGTAAATTGTAAGTTATTCTTATTCCGCGGTAGCTCAATGGTAGAGCAACTGGCTGTTAACCAGTAGGTTGCCGGTTCGAGCCCGGCCCGCGGAGCCAAATTAACTAACAACTAATAACTGACAACAAACAACCAATTACAAATAAATATGAGAAATAAAATTTTACAATTAACATTTATCATCTTGATTTTAGGTATAACGTTGTTGATTACTGGTTGTCAACCTAAAACTTTTGATACTTTTATAAGTTGTCAGGATAAATGTGTTAAAAAAGGTTTTGGCGTGGGAGAATGTTTACAGCCGTCAGTTGCTAAAGAAAATTATGTTGATTTGGGTCCATGCACTATGCCGGGTTTCGAAAATTGTAATTGTTATTGTTTTGAAAAAGTTGAACTAGCTAATCCTGCTTCAGTTTATTGTAAAGAACAAGGTGGAACCCTAGAAATTAGAGACACAGACGAAGGTCAAGTTGGTTATTGTTTATTTGAAGATGGCTCAGAATGCGAAGAATGGGCTTTTTATCACGAGAAGTGTCAATCAGGGAGTTTAGAATAAAAATATTTTTTAGTTTAAAAGTAGTTTATTATTGATAAACTATTTTTATTTTTTTAAATTTTTGTTATAATATAAATTAAGATTATTAATCATATTTTTATATGTCACAAATAAGCAATGAAATTTTTGCCAAAATTAAAGAACGCATGAAAATTGAGGGTACCTTTGGTCGAGAAGAATACGAAGCTTTAATTGAAGAATTAATGGATGAATATTCTGATCAAGAATTAATTACCGATGACGACGATGTGGTTGAAATTGAAGAAGATTTAAAAAGCCGTTGGGAAATTTTAAAAGAAGAGGGCTTAGAATAATTTTATTAATTAATTTTTTTATTAATATAATCATATGAGTTTTAAAATTGAAATTGATAAAGAAAAATGTATAGGTTGTGGCAGTTGTGCTGCCATTTGTCCTGAAAATTTTGAAATAGCTAGCGACGGTAAGGCTCAAGTTAAAAAATCAGATATAAAAGAATTGGGTTGTTCTAAACAAGCCGAAGAAATGTGTCCGGTTCAGGCTATTAAGATTAAACATATTTAAATATTATATAAAAATATGATTAAAAATAGTAAGTACAACTTAATTACTAAGTTTTTTTATATAGCTTTTTGTTTATTGCTTGTTTTAATTATAGTTCCAGCTCAAATTATTAAATCAGACATAGGAAATATTTTAAATGCAACTGCTCTATTATATAGTATTTTAATTGGTTTTTTGGTAACAGCTGCTATGAATAATTATTTTGAATTACAACGTTTAGTTACTAACGAAACTGGTAATTTAATTAATTTATTTAGTTTAGTTAAATTAATAGATAAAAGAAAAGTTAAGTCAATTATAGATAAAATAGACAAATATTTAATTAAAGGATTTGATTATGATTTAACTAATTACACTGATAAGACTGCACAAGAATTTAATGAATTAATTCAAACAGCTTCAAGTGTTAAAGTTATTAACCAAAAAGAAACACAGACTTTTAATATTATGATGAGCAATATTTCAGACATGAGAAAGACCAGACAACAAATCAGAATTGTTGCTCCTAAAATTATTACTTCAGTTTATTGGACAACATTATTAACCTTAGCCTCGATTATTATTGGTTTATTATTTTTAACTTGCGACGAGGGTTTTGTTGAAAAATTAGTCACACTTTTATTGTCGTTTTCGGTTGTAATTTCACTTTTGCTTTTAGCGGAGGTTGACAGTAATCGCCTAGATGAAGAAAAATTAGCCTTTGAAACCTTTGAGAATGTTTTTGATATTATTGGTAGGCCAAGATATTATCCGAGTATCAGTTTAAAAGCTGGTCGTATTAAATTAAATTTTAAAAAAGATTATAGGGTTGGCTTTTATAAAAATTATCCAAAAGATTTAACCAAGGAAATAGTAAATTTTAAATCTGGTAAAAAATGGCAAGATTATAAAAAATATAAAAATAAATAATTTTATGTTTGAAGTTAGAATTCATGGTCGCGCGGGTCAGGGAGCTAAATTGGCAGCTCAGCTTTTAGCTGAAACTGCTTTAACCGAAGGTAAATTTATTCAGGCTTTTCCCGAGTATGGACCAGAACGATCAGGGGCGCCAGTAGTATCAAATGTTAGAATTGATAAAAAAGAAATCAGAAAACACTATCCAGTTGTTCAACCAGATGTGGTTGTGATTTTAGACCCAAATTTAATTGAAGTAGTTGATATTAATCAAGGTGTTGGACCAGAAACCCTGGTAATTATTAACACTGATCAGACAATTATTGAAATAAAAAAACAATATCAAATTAAGGGTCAAGTTAAAACTTTGCCAGCCACGGGGATAGCCCTAGAGACTATAAAAACAAACAAACCCAATACAGTTTTATTAGCTTATTTAATTCAATTAACTAAGGTAGTTAAAATTAACTCTTTTAAAAAAATAGTTCAACAGGAATTTAAACACAAGGGTAAAGAAGAATTTATTCAATCGAATTTAACAGCAATCGAAAAAGGATATAATTTTAAAAAATAAAAGAGAGATCCTTTTTGGGACCTCTTCTTAGGGGAAATATTTACCCCCGAATAAATTTATTTCTTTTTTCTTCTCCTCGCTTTTTTAGCGTAAGAAGGTTTGCCGATATCAGTTGATCCATGGAAAGTTTTTAAGAACCAGTGTAAAAGCCAGACCATTTTACCTCCCTCAATCAATTTTTAAAGTTGTTATTTTAATCTTAGCATATATTTAAAATCATGTCAATAGAAAAATTAAAATCATCAAATGAATTAAAAAGGGGCGCTGTTTTAAAACAAAAGCAGGACTCAAGTTTAAAATATAAAACCGGCTCATGGCGAACTTTTAAGCCTGATTTTGACGAAGCAAAATGTATTCACTGTCTGCAATGTGTTTACTTTTGTCCAGAAAATTGTATTTTAATTAAACAAGGTAAGCGCGATAAAGTGGATTTAGATTATTGCAAAGGTTGTGGTTTGTGTGCTCAAATTTGTCCAGTTCAAGCAATTAAAATGATTAAAGATAATAAAAATTCTCATGTTCAAAAAAACACAAAATAATTTTAAAGAAAAGGCGCTAACTGGTGGCGCGGCTGTGGCTGAAGCCATGCGACAGGTTAATCCTGAGGTGATGTGCGCTTATCCCATTACGCCACAGACGCCAATTATTGAAACTTTTGCGCAAATCAAAGCCGATGGTTTAGTTGACACAGAATTAGTTTTACCAGAATCAGAACATTCGGCTTTAAGTATTGTGGTTGGCGCTTCAGCAGCTGGCACGCGAGCCATGACAGCTACGGCTTCACAAGGCCTAGCTTTAATGGCAGAAATTTTATGGGCCGCTTCAGGTTTACGTTTGCCAATTGTCATGGCAGTGGCTGGTCGCGCTTTATCGGCGCCAATTAATGTGCACGGTGACCACTCAGATTCAATTGGTTTGCGTGAAGCCGGTTGGGTTCAGCTATATTCTGAAACAGCTCAAGAAGCTTACGAAAATATGTTATTAGCTGTCAGATTAGCTGAAGCTTCAGAAGTTAGATTACCAGTTATGGTAATGTTAGACGGTTTTTTTACTTCACACAACGTGGAAAATGTTAAAATTTTTAATGATAAAATTATTAAAAAGTTTTTAGGTCAATACAAAGCAGAATTTTCTTTATTTAATACGCAAGATCCTGTTTCCTATGGACCATTGGCTTTGCCTAATTATTATTTTGAAATTAAATATCAACAACAGCAGGCCATGAAAAAAGTGGTGTCCAATTTTAAAAAAATAGCTGGAGAATTGAAAAAAATCACTCAAACTAATTACAAAATATTTGAAGAATATAAAGTTAAAGATGCTGACTATGTGATGATTGTTATGGGTTCAACAGCTGGTACGGCTAAAGAGGTGGTTGATGATTTAAGAAAACAGGGTCACAAGGTTGGAATTTTAAAACCAGTTTTATATCGACCCTTCCCTTATCAAGCTATGGCTCAAGTCTTGAAAAATAAAAAAGCGGTGGCTGTTCTAGATCGGGCCATGTCCTTTGGTGCTCAGGCAAGTTTATACACCGATATTAAATCAAGTTTATATCATGAGAAAAAACGACCGTTATTACAAAGTTATGTTTATGGTCTGGGTGGTCGCGATATTTACGATAAAGATATTAATCAAGTTTTTAAAGATTTAATGTCAGGTAAAATTAATCAACAAGAAAAATATATTAATTTAAGAAAGTAAAAATGGATTTAAAAACGCTTACGCAAAAAATTAAAAAACAAAATCGTTTAGTCGCAGGTCATCGGACATGTGCTGGTTGTGCTATCCCCAATATCATTCGGACAGTTTTAGCAGCTTGTGATTCAGACGTGGTAGTTGCCAATGCGACTTCCTGCGCTGAAGTTACTTCAACCATTTATCCTTTTACAGCTTGGAATGTGCCATGGATTCATAATGCTTTTGAAAATGTGGCAGCAACAATTTCTGGTGTTGAAGCAGCTTATAAAAGTTTAAAAAAGAAAGGCCAAATTAAAAAAGAAATAAAATTTGTGGCTTTTGCTGGCGATGGTGGAACCTATGATATTGGTTTACAATCTTTATCTGGCGCTTTAGAACGAGGTCATGATTTCTTATATGTTTGTTATGATAATGAAGGTTATATGAATACTGGCGGTCAACGTTCCTCAGCTACGCCACGTGGCGCTGCTACGACCACCACCCCCTCGGGTAAAAAGTGTTGCGGTAAAATGGAGTTTAGAAAAAACATAGTTGAAATTGTTGCGGCTCATGGCATTAAATATATTGCTCAAGCTGGGCCACATAATTGGATAGATTTATATAATAAAGCTGAAAGAGCTTTAAAAACACCTGGCCCGACTTTTTTAAATGTTTTATCTCCTTGCACTTTAAATTGGAAGTTTCCGTCTGATATGGCAATGGAAATTTCCAAACTAGCGGTGGAAACTCGTTTTTGGCCGTTATACGAAATTATAAATGGTCAGTACAAAATAAATTATCAACCGAGCCAGAAAATTAAAATTGAAGAATTTTTAAAACTTCAGGGTCGTTTTAATCATTTGTTTGCTAAAAATAATCAGACGGTAATTCAAGAGATTCAATCAGAAATAGATCAGCGCTGGCAAGAATTAATTTTTAAATCCCAATGTTATGAAAAAAAGAGCTAAAATTGTTTTAATTATTTTAATTCTATTTTTTGTTTTGATAGTTTTAGGTGGTCTTTGGGCTAAACAAAATAAAAATAAAGTTAGTTATCAAACAGTTAAAGCTGAAAAAGCTGATTTAATACAAAGCGTTTCAATTACTGGCACGGTTGAATCAGCTACAGCTATCAATTTAAGTTTTAAAACTAGTGGACAATTAGAAGAGATTAAGTTTCAAGAAGGTCAAGAGGTTGAATTAGATCAGGTTTTAGCTTCTTTAAAAGCGCCGGATTTATTAAACAACATTCAACAGGCTGAGGCTAATTTAAATTCTGCTCAAGCTGAATATAATCTTAAAATAGCCGGAGTGAGTGACGAAGAGATTAAAGTAGCTCAAGTTCAAGTTAAAACGGTTCAAGCTGAATTAAATAAAGCTCAAGTTGATTATCAAAACACCTTAAAAACCGATCAAAACAATATCTTGCAAGCCGAAATAGATGTAGATAAAGCCGAGTCAGATTTAAATAATTATACGACTTACTATAATCAATTAGTTGATGATAGTTATGTTGATTTGCACAATACTTTAAAGAATTCGGGAATTGTTATTAGTTCGGCTTTAACTGAATGCGATAACGTTTTGGGCGAAGATAATCCCGGGGTGAATGATGAATTTGAAAATTATTTAGGTGTAAGAAATATTCAAACTAAAATTAATGCTATTAATAGTTATAATCAAGCCGTTGAAAAATATGATGACCTGGAACCAGTTTTGGAAATTTTAAATTCAACATCAACTCACGATGAAATACAAGCAACCCTAGACACAGTAGAATCAGCTATGAGTTTGGTAGCTACGGCTTTAGATCGAATTAAAACTTTATTAAACTATACTATTTCAGCTAGTGGTTTTACTGAAGCAGAATTACAAACATTAAAAGGCTCGGTTGATAGTGAGCGAACCAACTTAAATACCGCTATTGTAGCTTTGGCAACGAGCGAACAAGCCGTACAAACCGCTGAATTAAATTATCAAACTTATTCAGCCTCTTACCGGTCAGCTCATGATAAGGCTGTGGCTAATTTAGATAAAATGCGTCAAATAGCCGAAAATAATGAACGGACCTATGCGAATTTAATTGAAATTAAACAAGTGGCCTTAGAATCAGCTCAGGCTAATTTAGAATTAAAACAAGCTCCAGCCAGAAGTGTTGATTTAGCAGCTTATTTGAGTCGTATTAAAGAGGCACGCACTAATTTAGAGCTAGCTCAGATTAATTATGAAAATGCTTTAATCAAAAGTCCAATGTCTGGCGTAATTACTAAAATAAATTATGAGATTGGAGAACAAATAACGGTTGGGAGTCCGGTGATTTCTTTGATTGCCAAATCGGGTTTAGAAATTAAAGCTGACGTGCCAGAATCTGATATCATTAAAATTGATATTGGTGATCCGGTAGAAATTACTTTAGATGCTTATGGCGAAGAGCAGATTTTTCAAGGGAGTGTTAGTTTTATTGATCCAGCGGAAACAGTCATTCAAGATGTGGTTTATTATGGTATTAAAATTCAATTTGATAATGACATTCAAAGTGTTAAACCAGGGATGACCGCTAATAGTATTATCGAAACAGCTCGCAAAGAAAATGTTTTACAAATACCAATTCGAGCAATTAAACAACGTAATGGTGATAAGGTAGTCGATATTTTAGAAAATAAAGAAGTTATTCAAAAAGAAGTTGTCACTGGTTTACGCGGCGATAATTATATGGAAATTATTTCAGGCTTAGAGGTTGGCCAAGAGGTTATTACTTTTATTAAAGATAACTAAATTTAATAATCATTAACTTCCTTTTTTATTTTCATCTTCTGCCTCTGGTTAGGAGGTGAGATGAAGGAAGTTTTTTTATAAAATAATATTAATTTTATGGCTAAAGATTTAATTGTTCTGCAAGATATTTATAAACAATTTGAAAATGAAGAAGTAGTTACTAAAGTTTTGCATGGTATTAGTTTTACCATCCAACAGGGTGAATTTGTGGCTATCATGGGACCTTCTGGTTCTGGTAAATCAACCTTAATGCATATATTAAGTTTTTTAGATCGACCGACTGAGGGTGAATATTTTTTTGATGGTCAGGCGACTAAAGATTTTGACGATGATAAATTAGCACTTTTGCGTAATAAAAAATTAGGCTTTGTTTTTCAGACATTTAATTTATTGCCAAGGACCACAGTTTTAGATAATGTTATTTTGCCTTTACAATACACTCAAGATTCGGTCGACAAAATTAAAGCCGCCACACAAGCTTTAACTGCCGTTGGTTTAGAGCACCGATTAAATTATTTTTCAAATCAATTATCAGGCGGCGAAAAACAGCGGGTAGCTATCGCGCGAGCCTTAGTTAACAATCCAGATGTTATCTTTGCCGATGAGCCAACTGGTAATTTAGATTCAAAGTCTGGTCAGCAAATTATGGAAATTATTGATAATCTGAATCAGCAAGGTAAAACAATTATTATGGTAACTCATGAAATATATACTGCTCAAACAGCCAAGAGGATTATTAATTTAAAAGATGGTCAAGTAGTAGCCGATGAAGGTGTTGTTAAGAGAACTCAAATTAAAGAGGGTTTAATTAAATAATATGCATTTAGCTAGATTAATTCATTTAGCTTTTAAAAGTTTAAAATTAAATAAAAAAAGAACTTCATTGACTATGTTGAGCATTGTGATTGGTGTTGCCGCTGTTATTATTATTATGTCGGTTGGGGCCGGCGCTCAAAGTTTAATTTTAAATCAAATTAGTGTTTTAGGTACGGACGTGGTGAGTGTTACGCCTGGCTATGCAGATGATGATGGACCGCCAGCTTCGGTTTATGGTATTCAGGTGACGACTTTAAAGAAAAAAGATGCTCAGGCTTTAGCTAAAATTTTAGAAGTTAAATATATTAGCTCATATGTTGAAGGTACTGCTATGGTTAAATATCATAATGAAAATATCAGCACTAAAGTTATCGGCGCCGATGCGTCTTATTTAAATGTTGAATCAATCGATTTAGTTAAGGGAAGTTTTTTTACAAAAGCCGATGAAGATGGTGTTGTTCGCGTGGCAGTTATTGGTTGGCAATTAGCTCAAGATTTTTTTGGTGATGACAACCCAATCGGTAAAAAAATAAAAATTAAAAAAGAAACTTTTAGGGTGATCGGTACGTTGGAAAAGAGGGGATCGGTTGGTTTTGAAAATCAAGATAGTGTCGTGGTTATACCCATAGGCGCTGCTCAAAAATTAATTTTTGGCATTAATCATTTACATAGTATTGCTATGAAATTAAATAGTGAGCAAGATGTGCCTTTTGTTGAACAGCAAATTAAAGATATTTTACGTCAACAACACAATATTGATGATCCAAGTCAAGATGATTTTACGGTTTATACAGTAGCTAATTTTATTGAAACTTTAAGTAATATTACCAATGCCTTAAAATATTTTTTAGCCATCATCGCGGCTGTTTCTTTAGTAGTTGGTGGTGTAGGGATTATGAATATTATGTTAGTTTCAGTTAATGAAAGAACCCAGGAGATTGGTTTACGCAAGGCAGTCGGCGCGCGATCAAAAGATATTCAAGAACAATTTTTAACTGAATCAATTACGGTTACAGTTTTGGGTGGAGTGGTTGGAATTTTAATTGGCGTTTTGATTTCAGGTTTAATAGCAGCAATAGCTCATTATTTAGATTATAGTTGGAGTTTTGTAATTACTTTATCGTCTATTTTATTGGGGGTTGGTGTTTCAGCCTTAACGGGGACTTTATTTGGTTGGTATCCAGCCAAAAGGGCGGCTGATTTACAGCCAGTTGAATCTTTACGTTATGAATAATTTATGACTTTAATTAGAACAATTAAAATTTCTTATCAAGCTATTATAGCCCATAAAGTTAGGGCAGCTTTAACTGTCTTGGGTTTAACTATTGGAGTGTTGGCTATCATTTTAGTTATTAACTTGGGGCAAGGATTTGAAAATTATTTGGCTGGCCAAATGGAAATGTTTGGCACAGACTATATTGATATTGAACCACGAGTACCTAAAGATTCTCGAGTCTCGCAAATGAATAGTTCTACAATTACAACTTTGACAATGAAAGATGCCGAAGTAGTAGCGGAGCATCCCAATATTCGAGATTATTATGTTGGTTTATTAGGTCAGGCAGTTACTTCTTACCAGGGTAAAGATAAGGCGACAATGCTATTTGGTATTTCGGCAACTGGTTTTGATTTATATAAACCTCAAATTGAGCAGGGTCGTCCTTTTACCGATGAAGAAGATAAATCTTTAACTCGAGTAGCAGTTATTGGTAGGGATATTAAAGAGGAATTATTCGGTCAAGGTGATGCCATCGGAGAAAGGATAAGAATTGGTAAACATAATTTTCAAGTGATTGGTGTTATGGAAAAGCAAGGGGCGATGGGTCCAATGAAAATGGATGAAATAATTTTTGTGCCAGTTCGAACCTTACAAAAATTAATCATGGGAGTTGATCATATCCAAATGATTTTAGCTTATATGTATGATACATCGCAAGCAGAAACTACAGCGATCGAACTAAAACAAATTATTATGGAACAGCATGAAATTACAGATGAGAATAAGGCTGATTTTGAAGTTATGACGTCCGATCAGGCGATGGATATTTTAGACCAGATTACTGGTGCGGTTAATTTATTATTATTAGCCATAGCTATGATTTCCTTATTGGTTGGTGGGGTAGGGATTATGAATATTATGTATGTTTCAGTTTCAGAAAGAACGTATGAAATTGGTTTGCGCAAATCGGTTGGCGCTACGCAATCTAATATTTTATGGCAATTTTTATGGGAGGCATTATTTTTAACTTTAATCGGTGGTTTAATCGGGGTTATTTTAGGTACAGGCTTAACTTTTTTAGCTGGTGAAATTGCAATCTATATGGGTTTTGATTTAGGGAATTTAATCGCGCTTCAAGGCATTTTTATTGGTATAGGATTTTCTTTACTTGTAGGTTTAATTTTTGGAATTTATCCGGCTCGTAAGGCAGCTCAACTGGATCCTATTACAGCTTTAAGAAAAGAATAAAATATTTTAAATTTAAATACGCAGAAAGTTTGCGTATTTTTGTTTTGTTTTAAACACATACATTTTGCACCCTCAAACCAAGGGCTTGATTAGGAGTTAGACCGTTTAAGGCACAATGTTCTAAATCATTGTAATACATATTCCAAAGTTTAATCTTGTATTTTAATTCTT
>JAQWAS010000013.1 GCA_028707495.1 Patescibacteria group bacterium | reverse complement strand
GATTAGGTTGTTAAATCATCGACCACGTAAAAGATTAAATTTTAAAACACCTTATGAAATATTTTATCAAAAGAAGTGAAATCAAAAGTGAAATTAAAAATGTTTCACTTTGGAATAGAATTCAGGAAGGTAATGTGTACACACATATTGCACTTTTTGTTGTTAAACCGAATTCGAAGGCGACATTCCGGAATGTCGCCTTCGAAAAATTTTACCCCATTCAACAGCGAAGGCGACACGTCGACGTGTCGCCTTCTCTAATATAAAAACAAGTATCATTGAAAAGAAATCTACTAAATTATCTGACCATATATTCTAACTAATTTTAAGGCTGAACTTGACCTAAACCAGTCACCAATTCATCATTTTCTAATTGTGTATCTATTTTACCCAAGCTTAAACTTAATCTCTTTCCGGTAAAATTATCTACTCCACTCATGGTTAAATTATCAATTAAACTCAAAGTTTGTCCCACATCTGTTATCTGCGGTATAATCTCAACTTCAAAAGCTGCCTGCGCCTCTGGATAAACTTGGCCAGTGTGGGGTTTTAAATCTCCAATTTGCCAAGTGAATTGTTTAATCTGTGGATCATAAGTAAAAGCTTGACCCTGCGAAACACTAGTGCGTTGGGTCCAATCAGCTTGTTGACTTAGAAAACCCTGAATGGTCACATCATTGACCTGATTGGTGGTGTTTAAACCGTGCAAAAAGACCCAATAACGCGTTGCTAGACCAACTTGAGGTGGTAATGGCCCGATCCCTAATTGATCACCTTGTGGCGTAAAATAACGCGCTTGAGCTATTAAAGTTAATTTTGAATTTAAGGGTAAATTTAATTTATCGCCCATAGCTGTAATAACATAATTTTCATCAGCTAGTTGATACTCGGCTTTGGGCTGTATAACAATATATAAATTTTCTTCTTGGCTTTTAAAGTCAACATTTGACCAAGTTTTAACTTTAAAATTAAATTCACCTTGTTGGCCAATCTTTAAATCAGCTAAATTAAAAACTATCGTCTGGTCTTCTAAATTTAAATTTTCACCCTGAGCTGTCGCTAAATTAAAATATCGAGTTGGTAAATCAACTTTTAATTTAAGATTAGTTAAATTAATATCTTCTTGATTTAAACAAGTTAATTTAAATTCAGCCTCTTGACCCAAGCTTAGATTAGTTAAATTATTTAAAGTTTCAAGCTTTACATTTAGTTTGGGAAAATTTAATTCTAAATTTTTTTGATCCTGTTGTTGTAAAATTTCTTGATCTTGCAAAACAATTTTCCCTTGCCATTTTAAATCTATTTGTTGATTTTCATCTTGTTGTGGATAACTAACTCGACCAATTAATTTAAAACTGCCTTGCTGACCAGCTTGGACGTTATTAATCTGCCATTCCCCTGCTCGTTGAATCAAGCCGTCATCATACGAAATTAAAGTAAAATTCTCTGGCCAATCAAAATTTAATTTTAATTGTTCAATTTCAGTCTTGGTTTGATTATAATAATTTAAATTTATTTCAAAATCTGATTGATTAAAAATTTTATCAGGCAAACTCACATCTATTTGCATTAGACTGTCTTTTAAAATCACTTCGTGTCTAGCTAAACATTGTGTATATTTTTTCTCCTCGCCCGGGCCACAACTTAGAATAGCCATCAAGGCTTGTTCTTTACCAACTTCTCCCCAAATTTGACCCTTAATTTCAAGCTGATTATTGGCTCCGGGTAACAAATCGCCGATATAAATTGATTTATTTTCTAGATTAAAATTTGGCGGTGTTTGGGTTAAATAAAAGTTTTCCGGCAATTTTAGAGATAAATTTAAATCTTTAATAACTCGATCGCTATTATTTTCATATTTAATTTGATAAGTAATTTCTTGACCACTTTTAGCTTCTGACTGTTGCAAGCTAATTTGCAAATCAATCGGCAAGGATTTGGCTTTAAAAATAAACCAGAAAAAGAAAGATGTGCCGACTAAACCTAAAACTATTAGCAATATACTTAAATCAAAAACTTTTTTCTTTTTATAATTTAAATATTTTTCTGGCTTGGAACTATCAACTGATTGCGTAAAAATATTTAAAGTACCAATTACAATTTGTGAACCTTTTGCCTTAAGTTTTTTAGTTAAACTTTGTTTGTCAATTATTTCCGGCTTTAAAGGTGATTGATTGTTTTGATTCATATATTTTTATAAATAATTAATCTTTAATATTGGGTCATGATCTAAACCCATAATCTGTCGATAGCTTGACCACACGTAATTATCTAAATTATTAATTTTAAGAGATAGAGGATTTTTATGAATATAATTTAATTTTTCCTCGAATTTTTTCTGAGTAAAAATATTAAAGTCGTAAAAACCCTTTTGCCAAATTTGATGTTTAGGAGTTGTATGAACCTGACCTATATTTTCCCATTTATAATCTTTAAGGAGATACAAGCTTTCATTCTCTAGGGGTGGATACGAGTCCTCGCTGGCATATTTATATAAAATTTCTATTCTCCCTGAGGGATACAGAATGTTACTCTCATCATTGCATAAAATTTCTATTCTTTCGGGTGGATGCGAGCCCTCGCTCGCATCATTGCCTTCTCCCTTTGAATAAGGCGAAAGCGAGGGCTTTCGCCTACCCGTTTGTAAATAATTAATAATCTCTTTGGCTGAATGAGATTTTATGCTTTTAATTATATTACTAATTGTTAATTGAGGTTTTTCATCTACGTCCCACCAGATTAAACAATGAAAATGATCAGGCATAATAACATAACCTAAAATTTTAAATCCTAATTTTTGACGATAAAAATTAATTTCGTCTAATAAAATCTCGCAACACTTATTATTTTTAAAAATAGATTTATTTTCAAAAGTTTTAGTTGTAATAAAATGTACATAACTTCTATCATTGAATTTCGGTAGATTTTTAAACATTTTAATATATTAATTAATATATTTTAATCTTTAAACATAACCGTGGTAAAAACATTATCTGACATCGCCATGATTTCAGCTTGACCATCTTCATCTAAATCGTCCACAATAACTTTCACTCCTTGACGTTGATTTTCATCATAAGCAAAAAATTGTGATTTAACATTGCCTTGTTTATCAAATATTCGTATTTGTGGTCCACCACCTGGCCCAGCGCCAGTGATAATTTCATCTAAACCATCACCATTGATATCGCCACAAGCTAAATTCACTCCCCCACGAAAATTTTCAGCGTAGGCGAAAAAATGTGATTCTAAAGTACCATTTTGATTAAAAATTCTAATATGCGGACCACCGCCATAGCCAACGCCAGTGATAATTTCTTCCAAACCATCACCATCCACATCACCGGTAGCCACATTTACTCCCCCACGAAAATTTTCGGCGTAGGCGAAAAAACCTGGATTAATTAATTCTCCCTGATGATTAAAAATCCGCACATGCGGACCACCGCCAGGTGCCGTTCCAGTAATAATTTCGTCCAAACCATCGCCATTTATATCGCCGGCCGTAAAACTCGCCTGACCGGTGTAATTTTGACCATAAGGATAAAATTGATTGATTAAATTTAAATCTTGATCGAAAATTTTAATTAAATTGTTTTCAGCCACTAATCTTTCAACTTGTCCATCAGCATCTAAATCTTTAAGCATCACTTGTGTGCCACCCTTAAAATCACTTTGATAACTGAAAAAACTACTACGACTTTGTTGACCTTGAAAATTAAAAACCCGCGCAAACGATCCATTGGTAAAAGTTTGACCGATAATTTCATGAATCGGTCGTAATAAAACTAAACCGTCTTGTGGGCCAATTTCGGTATTATAAACTCGTAAACCATTGTTAATTTGTAAATCTTGAGTACCTCGAATTTTTTCCAACTCTTCACCTAAACTAATTTTTTGTTTTTGATCGGTTGAATTAACCAAAACTACGCCTTTTTTAAAATCTCGTCGCCAAACTGCTGGTTGTAAAGTTGTATCTGCTTCGTTATTTATATTATATGCCTTAGAAATTGGTTGATCAAGAAAAACATTATATTCGTCATACCACCAGGTTTGCTCGTGTTTTTGATCACCATAGTCAAAACTAAAATAACCATCGCTTAACAAGGTACTAGCTAAACTATAACGCATTCTTTGATAATTATTTAAATCGCCAACATTGTTAGTATTACCGTTGTTAACTATTAAAACTGGCTGATATTGATTATTTTCCAAAGCATATTCATATTCTCTTAGCATATTCTCCCAAGTATTATTATAGCCATAAGGAAAACCCTCTAACAAACGTCCGTTAATATATTGTGAATAATAATTGCTACTATTAATCATTATAATTTTATCTGAGCCAATTTTTTGCCGAGTTTGACTTAATAAATTCTGCATCGCCTGACGCCATTCATTATTTAACCAACTGGTATTATCTTTTTGTCCGTCATTATTTATATCTAAATTGCCTTGATTTAACCATTGAACACCATCAAAACAATTATCAAAAAAAACTCCATCCCAATAGTCGGTGGCCATAATTTCTTGTTCAACATATCCGGCCAACCAATCAGACCATTTTTGACCTTGTGAATTTTGACGAGTTTGAGCGGTTACGTTAATCATCCAAGTCCCAGGCCAAAAAGTCACATGCTGACCCTGCGGATCATATAGCCACCAATTATTTTGATTAACTTCTTGATAAAAAGCGCCCAAAGAAATTTCTGAGCTTAAATCCTGGTCAGTTAAATTTAACTCTTGGACTGGCATATAAGCTAAAATTTTAGCTTGAGGATTTTTTGATCTAATAATTTTAAAAACTTCAGGATTAAAATATTGAGTTTGTGCACCTAAAATAATCACATCCCATTTGGCGAGTTCGTACGCATCTTGATTGGTGACTTGCCATTTTAAAAAATAGTTGGCTAAAGCTGGATAAGTTTGAGCCTGACTTAATTTAACTGGATAAAACACAAAAAACGGCATTAACAAAATGCCGATCAGTAACAAAATTTTAATTTTTAATTTTTTAAAAAATATCATCATTTAATTTTATGAAGAGAGGGCGCGTGGGAGACGCGCCCTCAAATTCGTTGACTTACTTAAGTAGGACGATTTGTTGGGTGGCTAAAATTTGACCATCCAATCCGATCACTCGAACGAAATACTGTCCACTTGGACAATCACGGCCATTGTGCTTTCCATCCCATTGCAAATTAAGATGTTGATTGGGATAGTTAACATTAACCCCGGCCATGCGACGACCTAAAATGTCGCAGATCTCGATTTTGGAAACAGATTCCCCTGCTCCATTGAAATCGATATTGACCTCGGCGTTGAATGGATTGGGATAAATTTGAATAGAGCACTCATTCGGTTTAACCGAAGATTCGGGAATAACAAGTGAAGCTCCATAACCCCAGTCCCCATACGATCCGCCATAGCAACCTTTGTCATTGCGGGTACCATCGGTATCATTGAATTCGGGCGACGGATCACCAGAGTTGATACACGACGATCCTGGCTGCAAAGCATACGGCGGAACATAATCAAAGCTATGCAACATTGGATCACCGAAAGTATTGCCCGGACCCAAATCGCTTGTATCGATTTCTGGCCAAGTTAATAACTCAGTTGCGTAATGGTTATAACCCAGACTGTCCATTGGAATTAAAATTAGCGGAGAGCTAGTTTCACTACCAAAGGCAATTGACGTTGAGTCTCCGGCGCTTGAAGCAAAAATGTTATTTTTTAACATAGCTGGCGCCATACCTTCCCCAAACCCTGACTTAAACCAACAACCATGTTGATTGTTAATAAAATGATTATTGTCAATTTTAGTCTTTGAGGTATAAAAAGAAAATAAATATCCATAAAGATAAACTCCATCGCGACATTCTGCGATTAAATTGTCTTTGATGATTATTGGATAGTTTCTCGTTTCATACCATTCTTTGACCATTACGCCTACGCCCCGAAGATCTTTGCCAATAATATAATTATTGACAATCAATCCCTCCGAATTAATCAGATAAACGTGTTCCTTGCCAACAATCGTTGACCAGGTAAATTCATTTGACGCAATCACGACTTGCGTATGATCAGACGAAAGCTTGCCGGAAACCTGAATACCGGTTGAACAATCTTTAAAAGTGCAAAATTGCACTATCAAAGTATCAACCGAATTACCGACAATACCCTTGTCGCAGATCGCAAAGAACCCACACGAATCCGTAATAGAAGTATGGTCTTCTGTCCAAACTGCGGTTTGGCAGTTTAAATAGTTAACCCTGTGTGAACGAGTTGAATTCGAAGACCACACTCCGCAATTAGCCATGGCTGGACCCGAACCGCTATTCGTTCCGTCCATACTCAAATCTGCAATATATAGCGGAATGCCGGTGCCGATCATATTGTTGCTAGAAGACGAAGCGTCCCTCAAATAATGCAATCTCGTTAGATCAGCGCCCGCACCGCTAATAGCCGCGCCTAAAAATCTTTCGGGTATCCACAGTTGCGACCAAGCGTAATCCCCAGAATCGAGTTCGATATAAGCGTATCCCCACGGAAAAATTGATGGATCATAAAGATCCGGCTGCAAAGAGTGAATCGTTGCCGGGTTATACGCTCTAGTCTGAGCCTGAAGGCTCAAGCTAAAAAGACACACCATGATGATGACCATCATCATCCGATAGACTGTTTTCATTTCCAACCTCCTTGTTGGTTTGTGTTATTTCTCCCAATTGTTATTGTTTTTTGTCCTAATGTCAACGAACTACTGTAATTACCCTATCATGAAATTTTATCCTTGTCAAGGGTTATTTTATTAATTAATCGATTGTAAATTTCAATTAAATATTGATAATGTTTCTGTGGACTTAATTCTCGTTCAACCAATTCCCTGGCTTGAACGTTCATTTTTTGAATCTGAACTGGATTTTGGATTAAATAATCAATTTTTTGACTTAAAGATTGGTCATTACCTGATTCAAAAAGCAAACCGGTTTGCTGATTTTTAACCAATTCCGGAATACCGCCAATCTCAGCTCCCACTACCGGCTTACCCAAACAAAAGCTTTCTAGAATTGTATAAGGAAAATTTTCATACCATTCTGAAGGCACAACAACAAATTGCGCTTGACCAATTAAATCATATAAATCTTGACCATATTTAGGACCAGTAAATTCTATCTTGTTTTGCAATTTTAAATCAATGACCTGTGCTTTTAATTTATTTTCTAAAGGTCCGCCACCAACAATTTTTAATTTAATGTTAGTTTTAATTTTAGCCATAGCTTGGATTAAAGTTTCAATCCCCTTTTCTTGACTTAAACGCCCGAAATAAACAATGTAATTTTGATTTTTTAAACTGCCAATAAAATTTTCTGCCTGGATAAAATTATTTAATTTAACAACTTTATTTTTATCAATCCCCCAGTCAATAACTTTATCTCGCATAAACTGACTTGGTGCTAAAAATAAATCTACCCTATTTTCAATCTGCCGAATAAAACGATTTAAATACATTTCTAAACTCACAACCAAACTAGCCATTGTTGAATTTTTTAAACACTTATTTTTAAAGGCTTGTTTATAATTGCAAATTTTACATTTTTCACAAATTTGATTTTGACTATATAGCTGATAATTCGGACAAATTAATTTATAATCGTGCAAAGTCCACACCACCGGAATATTAAACTTTTGGCACACATCTAAAATTGAAACTGAAATCTGATGATGAAAATTGTGCAAATGCACTATATCCGGTTTAAAATCTTGAACTAATTTTTTAAATTTTCGCTTAGCTTCTAGAGAATAAATAATATGGCCGGCTGATTTAATTTTTTTAAAGAAACCTTGTCGTGCCTCAAAATCCATTTCGTTGACAAAATATTTTTCGTAATCTGATGCTTGATTTTTTTTACTTTTAACTGAAAAAACCGCCACTTCGTGCTCATATTTTTTTAATAAATCAATCACGTCGAAAAAATATCTTTCCGAACCACCTTTTAAATAATAAAATTTG
Source organism: Patescibacteria group bacterium (assembly GCA_028707495.1). Lineage (NCBI taxonomy): Bacteria > Patescibacteria group bacterium. The sequence goes on along the minus strand of JAQWAS010000013.1, from coordinate 7,377 downwards.
TTAACTTGTAAAATTCTCATAAATTTTTTTGTATGCTTTAACCATCTTTTGAATATCAAAATTTTGTTTAACTACCTGACTGGCTTGTTGACCAAGCTTAAACGACAATTCCGGTTGATCTAATAATTTAATTATAGCTTGACTCAATTCTTCAACTGATTGTGATTTAACTAATAAACCCGTCTCTCCGTCTTGAATTAATTCTGGAATACCACCCACCCGCGTCCCAATCACTGGCAAACCACTCGCCATCGCTTCAATTAAGGCAATCCCTAGACCCTCCCATTCTGAAGCCAAAACAAAAATATCTAGTTGTTTTAATTTTTCAATAATATCCATGCGTCCACCCCAAAATTTAACCGCTGGATCTAAATTTAAATCAGCAACTTGTTTTTTAAGTTTACCCTCCAAACTCCCATATCCGATTATCCATAAATTAGCTTGAGGATATTTTTTCAAAACTTGTTGAAAGGCTTGGATTAAAAATTCCTGACCCTTTTGTGGCTCTAAACGGGCTATGGTGCCAATTATCGGCTGGCGCTGATTAATTTCTCTAGGGCAAAAAGTAAATTTATTTAAATCGATACCATTGTAAATAACTTGAATTTTTTCCGTTTTAACTTGATAAGTTTGAATGGTGTAATTTTTAACTGCCTGCGAAACGGCCACAACGCAAGAAGTAAATTTATAAGTCCAACGCTTAATTTTCTTCTTAATTTGACCCTCATCGATATCAATATTGTGCTCAGTGGAAATAATATTTTTAATTCCTGCCAATCTGGATGCAACTTTACCCCACATATCACCAGCAAATAAATGTGTATGCACAATATTAGGTTGAAAAATTTTTAGTTTACGATACATTTGCCATAAAACTCCCAAGCCCAATTTGGTTTTTTTATTAAAAACCTGAACATTGATATTTAATTTTTTAAATTCTATTTCCAATTCTCCGCCACCAACTACAGCCCAAACCTGAATTTCAAATTGAGCTGGATCTAAATTTTTAACTAAATCTAAAACTAGGTGCTCGGCGCCAGCTGGCTTTAATTCTGATAAAATATGAATAATTTTAATTTTCTTGTTCATTTTGATTTTTTAAAGCTAAATGGCTAGCAGTCAAGGCAATGCCCAATGGCCACCACATTTTAGATACATAATAGGAAGTATTAAATAATTGAAAAACAATACTCCCGATAACACTTAAAATCAATGCTAAAATGATCATTTTCCATTCAGAATTATAATCTAATTTAATATATGTTTTAATTACTTGCACAATTACAAAACCTAATAAAATTAAAAAACTAATTAAACCCACAAAACCGACTTCAGCCAATAATTTTTGAATAACTCCATGGGCCTCGATTGGTGAACCAAAATCTAAAATATACCACTTATCTTGAGCAACTTGTTCCATAAAGGTGCCGACTCCTGCCCCCAAAATTGGATGCAATTTAAAACTTTCCAAAGCAATCTGAGTTTGTCTTAAACGATTTAAATTTGAACTAGACACAAAACTACTATCTAAAAAATCATACATGTAATAAACAAATGGAATAATTAAAATTAAAATCAATAAAATATAGGGTGTTAATTTATTTAATTGTCGGCGATAAACAACCAAACCTAAAATTAAAATTTCTAAAATTAAACAAATCCAACCCGTCCGCGACAAAGTCATTAAATTAATCATCATCATAAAAACTAAACCCACAATCAACCATTTTTGAGGAATAATTTTGTAAGTTTGCCAAATTAAAATAAAAGCTAATGGGATCACGGCAATTAAAACTTCAGCGATCAAATTATGATTCGTCCCTAAGATATTATAACCTAAAATTGGAATAGGCACAGCGCGGCGAAACAAACCCGGTGTGATTGGTCGAATTAAAGACCAGCATCCCATCAAAGCCACCACGATTCCCACGCCAAACATAATTTTAAAAACTGTTATTAATTGTTTTTTGGTTTTAATTGTATTGTAAGGCAAAATAACAAACATTAAATAAAAGAAAACTAAAGGTCGTAAAATATATTTAATGCCTAAGTTTACATTTTCAATATTGATTAATGATAAACTGGCGGCCACCACAAAGGGAATAAAATAAAATAAACCTGGAAAATTTTTTAAACTTAATTGTTGTTTATGCTTAATCCAATTATAAATAGTTTTCAAAAACCAAGCCGTAAAAACTAACATAGCGATTAAATCCACATATGGGACGTTAATATCTTGACCAAGCCATAATTGTAAATAAATAAATGGATATAAAACTGCGATTAAATAAATTCCCCAAATGGTTTTTTTAATAAATAAACCAATCAATAAGGCACAAATTAAAAATCCAGCCACATATTCAATCGGCACAAAAACACTCATATAACCTAAAACAATAACAATTAAGATTAAACCTAACTTTTGCCATGTCGCACCTAAATAAATTTTATTATCTCTTGTGCCCATTTTATTTTAATTTAGCACCAAATAATTTAGCTTTCAAAATCCAAAGTATAACCCTAAACGGATGTTTTTTAATCGCTGAACGAGCCGTACAAATCATCCAGTTGGGCCTTTCGCTTTGGTTAACTTGTTTAAAAATCTGTGTTTCTTTTTTATTATTAAAAATCTGTTTTAAATTATCTTGTATTAAATTTCCCATTTGAAAATCTGACACGTCTGATGGATAAACATTGCCTGGCGGATCCATATAAAATGACTTTAGACCACTATAATTAGGCAATAAACGTTGTTGCTTTTTTAATAAATAATATAAACCATAAGTAAAATAAGCCCGCAACCAACGCTTCGGTGAAAAAATTTTTAATTCACGTTGAATTAATTCTTGAAGCGGTTTTTTAAATTTATCAACAGCTTGAATTTTTATATCAGTTTGAAAATAATGATCACTCTGATGCACAATCGCCAAAGTAAATTCAATATTTAATTTTAAACTTAATTCATAAACTGGCATTAATTGATCAATATTGTAATCGCCACCCGTAAAAGCCAATTTAATGTGTTGCACACCAGCTTGTTTTAAAACTTGAATAGTACTTAAAACCTTTTCATAGGCTTGAGGAATACGACGAATTTCTTCGTGTTTTTGACCAATACCGTCTAATGAAACCGCCACGCCAATATCCGGTTTAATTTTAATTATTTTTTTAATCTGTTGTTGAATTAATTCTGGCGCTAAACCATTGGTAGAAATAATAATTCTAACCTTGGGATTAATTTTTAAAATATTTTGGATAATTTCAAATAAATCGGCACGTAAAAATGGTTCGCCACCTGATAAATTTATATCTTGCAAACTGGTCGGTAATTTTTGATAATCCAGCGGTTGTAATTCTAAACTAACTGGCTGTTGCCAGATATTACACATCACACACCGTGAATTACATTTATAAGTTAAAGCTAAAACCGCATCTTTAGGTTGCATAAATTTAATTTAAAATGTTTTATTAATTACTAATATTATAGAATAAAATAAAATCCTTGTCAAGTATAAAATTTTAATTCAATAAAAAAGCGGCGGAAAACTCCGCCGCCTTAACTCATGATTTTCTATTCCTTAAGGGGAATATAAAAAACCAAGACTGCTCGGCGATTGCGCCAACGCTCTTTGGGTTGGTTATTCGGTATTAAAGGATCGTTTTCGCCCTGACCGTCAATCGACAGTCGTTCAGGATCGATTCCGCTCCTGACCAACCAATCTTTGATCGCTTTAGCTCTGTCATACGAAAGAGCTAAGTTTTTCCAAACTGAACCGACTTCGTCAGTATGTCCGGTAATGACAACGTGAACATCGGAAGACTTCTTAAGCGGTTTTAAAAAATCTTCCAATTGATCTTCCATACTACCGGTAATTTCGGCTGAACCGACTTTAAACCCTGACAGGATCAATGGATCGCCCAGGACTGTTCCCTTGAGAGTCGAACCTGAGTTTTGCATCGCCTTTTCAACAGAATCGGCGGCCTGATTCAAGGCCTCGGCGTAAGATCTTAGTCCATCGGGCGTTAAGTCTTTTGGCACGCTCGAAACTTCTTTAGTGGTTACTACCTTGACTGTCTCGACTTGAGCTGAAGATGAAGATTTCTTAACCGAAATTTCGCCCTTACTCAGCGGAAAGTCAACACCTAAACCAGCATAAAGTCGTAACTGGCCACCCGAACCTAGATGAGTTTGCGTAAAATCATCTCCGCCAAAGTGCCATCGAAGTTCGGTGGCAATTATACCACTCACATACCAAAATAGCGGTTGATTAACTTCCAGACCCAAGCCGGCACTAATGTTTGTGCCCATTAAATCGGTCCAAGTCCCGTTATATTTGGCATACAGTGGATCGCCCATAATTGCCAAGTCGCTCATCCACCAAAAAGTTGCTCCCGCTGTCGCCGTTCCATAGAGCGGTCCAATCAATTTTTTACTAATATACGGACCGACAAAGAGACGACTAATAGCTACATCACTCGGCGAACTTAACGCTTCGTTAGCATATGAACGCCTGGCGCCTTCGTTTGAATCATTAAAATAATTCATATCTAAGTCGCTTTGTACGCCCACTGTTATCTTTGGCCATTCTACGCCCAATCTAACCCAACCTCCGTAAGGCAAAGTTTGTGTTGTGTCACCGACTAAAAGCGGAGCTATTCCACCTCCTCCACCCAGGTTAAGTTTGACTTGCGAAAAGGCCGGTATTGCCAATAGGACAATTACCAGCCAGATCAGAAAATACCTTTTCATTTTTCCTCCGTTTCTGTGTGGTTTTAAAAAGGTTTGCTTGTTTTTTTATAAAAAGAACTTTGTATCAAGATTATCATGTCTTAAAAATTATGTCAAATATAATATAAATAAAAAAGGGTCACCTGTGGATAAATCCCAGATAGACCCTTATTGTTACGCTTGTGCGTTACGGTTCAGTTAAGGTGCCGTTGGCGTAAAGTATCACCCCTACGTTTGCTCCTTGTCCAATACCATTTGGTATTGGTCGAGTCAGTGTTACCTCACTACCCGTATCTAAATTAGCTACCCGAACAGCACCAATAAACTCGGTCATGGTAACCGCCCAATATCCCCAGGAATAATCGGACAACTTAAAATTAATTAAGTAAACCGTTTCGGATGGAGAAATCGATAGGCAATCACGATACCACACGTTGTCTTGAAAATCACGCAACATTACTATACCATCTATCCAAGCGTGATTAGATGTTAGCGTGGTACCAAGTCTCGGGCCATCAGAATATGGCTCTGGAACTTGACTTGCATAGTCTCCACAGAAATACACTCTGATATTATAGACTTCGTCGTCGGGCGGTGGTTCCTCACCGGTCGTATCAACGTAGACATGAAAATAAACAGTAGAACCGACCACGTCGTAATCGACGTTAGAATAATTAGTGTAAATCGTATCCACATGTATAACCAAAGGAATGTCGCCAATATCAACATAGACTGTGACATGCAGAACTCCACTAGCAGTGACGTTGTATTCTACGGCATTATGGTCACTCCAAATAATGTCGTCAATGATCGATTCGTAGATCTGCGGTACATATTCGGCATCGAGAGGTAAAACCACGTAAAGCGTTTCAGCGCGCCAAGTGAAAAGCGTATCGTTCTGCATATCCCCACTACGCAAGATGTGAATATTGACAATACCTTCACTACTTGTCACTAGAGTCGAATCGGTCGGATCTTCTGCTACCGGTCCTGTTCCCCTCGAACAACTTGGCATCATTACCAATAGCGCACAAATAGCTATTAGTATAATGACACACATCAACGGCCAATTTTTCATTTTTCCTCCTTGTGGTTTTTGAAAAACTGATTTTTTCTTTTGGGTTAATTTTTAAAAAGGACAAAAATATTTAATCTTCAAAATTAAAATGATCTGTTTCGTATGGTTCTTCTATATTTGTCTGAATTAATTCTGATTCTTGATTTTTTAATATCGGTTGGCGATTAGCAGTATAATCTTGTTTAAAATTAACCTGTCCAATCGTCTCTGTCATTTTAAACCTTTTTAAATCTTGTGTCAAGACATTATCAATGGGTTTTAAATAAATATAAACCGTCGCCAATAAAAAACCCAAAATTAAACTTAATATAAAATTGATAAAAATATTCGGTCGGACTGGATATTTAGATAAAATCGGTGTATCAATGACTTTAATCTCAACATTTTCGCCTGCACCATGATATTGATCACTGCTGGTAGTTAAAACATAAATAATCGCTTGAGCAATTTGTGAAGCTTGAATTTTATCTTGATTATAAATATTTAATTTAATCAAGCCCGTATCTGGCACCACATAAGCATCAATACTCTCTTTCCACTCTTTACGTCTTTTATCTTCATGCTCAGAAAATTGCTGAGGATCAATTTCGTAACCTGAACTCAAAACTCTGCCCATGAACGAGCTAGAATAAACAATCGTTGTTAAACCACTGGCAATTTTTTCTGAGGATTTAACAGCCGTATAAGCGTCCATGCCTGCGGTTTGCTTGCGAATAACTAAAATTTGAGCTGAAGCGCGATATTCAAAAGGTTGAATAAAAGTTAAAATTAAACTCAATATCAACACCGCCAAAACAATTAAAATGGCTTCTTTTTTGTACCACTGAATTTTTTTGTAAAAAATGTTTTTGTTCATTAATCAACTTTAAATAATTTTTAACCCTAACACTCTAGCATAGCTAAAAAATTTTGTCAAGAGCTTTGGGTAATGTGTACACACATATTGCACTTTTAATTAAACTAATAATCTATCCCAAATATAAACAACCTTAATAACTAATATCAAGGTTGTCTAAAAATTTTAATCACTAATAATTCTTAATTTAATCTTATTGTCGCCTCCACCACCGCTTCATCTTCTTTCCCCAATCTTTTTGCCAGAATAAAGCGATGAATAAGATAACGGCTAAAACATACATATACCATGGCATAAAAGACATCAAGCAACCCACGGCGCCAGCTAAGACGCCCCAGGTGGTAGTTTCTTCGTCATCGTCGTTCTGAACTTCACTGGCTCGCGTGACAACCACGCTTTTAGTAAGTTTTAGATAAGGTCGTGGCGCTTGGGTTAAAATAATGTCGAGGGTGTCATCAAAGATGTCGGGATACTCAGGCGCTTGGGCTGACAAGATTAATTCCAAGGGTAAGTGGCCTGAATTGTAAAAAGTGTTGGCCTCACCTTGATCATTAGTTGTGACAATTGTTTGAGTTAAATAACCCATTTCGTCATCATCGTAAGTCAATCGTTCCATCTCTGGTGTGGGAATTAAATCTAAATGGATTTCAATGTTGGGTTGTTTTAATACGTCGCCATATTGATCAAATAAGGTGATACTAATGCGAGATCGTG
>JAQWAS010000012.1 GCA_028707495.1 Patescibacteria group bacterium | reverse complement strand
ATTTGCGGGTAGAGTTTTAGAGGTTGATTCTTCAAACACCTTGCCCATAGTCCAAACCCAAAAAGATATAATTGCTCAAATTTCCTTTTTGCGTGAACATAAAAAAGAAAATTTTGTTGTTTTATACCTGAATTCACGCAACGAGCTACTAAATAAAGAGACTATTTCTATCGGTACGCTGAATGCGAGCTTGGTACATCCGCGCGAAGTGTTTGAACCAGCGGCACGAATTTTTGCTGCTCAAATTATTTTAGCCCACAATCACCCTTCCGGGGATTCGGAACCGTCAGAAGATGATTTAGATTTAACAAAAAGAATGATAGAAGCCGGTAGAATACTAGGGATTGAAGTCGTTGATCATGTTATTATTTCAAATTTAAATTCATTTAGTTTTAAAGAAAAGAAATTGATTTAAAAAATATTATGGAAAATAATCAAACAAAAGAAAAACTCCTTGCCGAGATTGACCGCCTAAAAAAGGAATTAAAGAAGAAAAAGAAATACGGTTTAGTTTGGGAAGACAAACCGGAAGATGTTGTTGAAATGTGCAAAGAAAAATTGCCGGTACTAAAAGAAGTCAAAAGTAAGGAAATAACCACAGATAAAGACAAGCCAGTAAATTTACTGATTGAAGGTGATAATTATCATTCCCTTTCTGTTTTGAACTACACCCATAAAGGTAAAATTGATGTTATTTACATTGATCCGCCGTATAACACAGGAAATAAAGATTTTAAATATAATGACAGTTTTGTCGACAAAGAAGATTCCTTCCGGCATTCAAAATGGCTTGCTTTTATATCGAAAAGATTATGCCTTGCCAAATCACTTCTTTCAAAAGACGGCGTGATATTTATTTCAATTGGCGAAGATGAGGTTGCTCAATTAAAATTACTATGTAATGAAGTGTTCGGAGAAAAAAATTATATAACAAACTTTATCTGGGAAAAAACACAGCATTTTGGCCGGCAAAAAGTAAATTCTTATTCAAATGCTGATTATGTTCTCTGCTATGCAAAGCAGTTAAATAACGCAGGGCTTAAAGAGTTGTTGGTTGAGAGCATTAAGGAAGAGCATGAAGACGCGCCATTATACAACGCTTCAAATCCAGTAAATACACTTACTATTCCAGCAAGGAAAGTTATATTTAATATACCAGATGGAGAATACACACGAACTACTGATGAAAAGTACAAACTTTTACAAAAAGTTGTTGTTAAAAATGGAAAAAATAAAAATGCTTTAGTTTTACGATTCAAATCTAGGTGGTCACAGAAGAATGTCGAAAAAGAATTAGAGAAAGGAACAACATTTTGGGTAAAAAGCGAGAATTTTGCTATTCGTGCTATTTACGGAAGTGGTAAAACATCAAACGAATCGCCAAAACAAATTATTTTTACAAATGGAAATAATGAATTTGTTGCAAAGTCGAGATTTGGACAAAAGGTTGGCGTAAACGAAGAAGCGAGCAATGAATTGTTTAATATGATTGGAGAACAAAATATTTTTGAATATCCAAAGCCGAGAACTTTGGTTGAATACCTTACTTCTTTACTTTTTGATCACTATGAAAATAATTATCAAAAAGACATTACGGTTTTGGATTTTTTTGCTGGCTCTGGTTCGACTGGGCATGCAATTTTGAATCTCAATAAAATTGATAACGGCAAAAGAGTGTTTATTTTGTGTACAAACAACGAGGAAAATATCTGTTCCGACATTTGCTATCCACGCATACAAAAAGCTATCAAGGGATATAAGGCCAAAAAGGGCGAAAAAATTGATGGGCTTGGTGGAAATTTAAAATATTTTAAGACCGATTTTGTCGATTACAAAGAAGCGACCGATAAAAATAAAATTAGACTAACCGAAGAAGCAATAGAAATGCTTTGCGTTAAGGAGGGAACTTTTGAGGAAATCGAGAATAGGGTTGGGTTTAAGATTTTCAAAAATTCTGAACATTATAGCGGTATAATTTTTGACCAATTAGTGATTGAAGATTTTAAAAAAGCGATTAAAGATATAAAAGGTAAAATTAGCGTTTATATTTTCTCGCTTGGTGATGATTCATTTGAAGATGAGTTTGAAGATGTTAAACAAAAGGTAAAATTATCACCAATTCCCGAAGCGATTTTGAAAGTTTACCGAAGAATTTATAAATAAAAGAATAAAAATATGCAACTAAAAATATATCAAGAAGACGCCATAGCCGATTTATTGGATAAAGCTAAAAAGCTTTTAAGTGCGGACGGCGGTAAAAAATTGGTTTTTAAAGCCCCGACTGGTTCTGGTAAAACAATAATGATGGCTGAGTTTTTAAAGCAATTGGTTGATGACAAAGAAATCAAACAGCCACTTAGTTTCATTTGGGCTGCGCCGAAAAAACTGCATATTCAGAGCAAGGAAAAATTGGATAATTATTACGAAAAAAGCCGAACTTTAGAATGTTCGTATTTCGAAGATCTGAACGATAGAAAAATTGATGAAAATGAAATCCTGTTTTTCAATTGGTCTAGCGTAAATAAAAAAGGAACTAACACTATTGTTAAAGAAAACGAACAGGAATTTTATCTTTCAAAGGTTTTGGAAAGAACACGAGAAGAAGGCAGAACAATCGTTTTGATTATTGACGAAGTCCATTATTCATCCGGACAGATGGACAAAAAAGAAAAGTCGGCCGCGCTTCAGCTTCGCAAAGATATTGACCCAAGTTTAACGATAGAAGTTTCGGCAACCCCGATTCTTGAGGGCGATTATGATGTAAAAATTCTGGTAGATGATGTTAAAAAAGAAGCGATGATAAAAAAGTCGCTGGTTTTAAATGAAAATTTTGTAAATGTTTTTAAAGAAGGCAAAATAAAAACGGAATTGGGCGAAAAAAAGTATGACAAAGATAGTGAAAAAACAGTTATAGGTGAAGCCTTGAAAAAAAGAGCGGAACTAATCAAAAGCTACAATAAAGAAGGTAGTAATATAAATCCATTAGTCTTGATTCAGTTGCCCGATAGAAAAGGACAAAGAGAGGACGAGTTGAAAGACAAGGTAATTAAAATTTTAAAAGATGATTTTAATATTTCTACCGAAAAAGGTAATAACAAGCTGGCTATTTGGCTTTCGGGCGAGCATATAAACAAAGAAGATGTAGAAAAAAATGACAGCGAAGTAGAGGTTTTACTTTTCAAACAAGCGATTGCTTTAGGTTGGGATTGTCCGCGAGCGCAAGTAATGGCGTTGTTTAGAGAATGGCATAGTCCGATTTTTTCTATTCAAACAGTAGGAAGAATTATGAGAATGCCGGAACCAGATCGAGGTAAATATTATGGTGAAGAAATTTTGAACTACGGTTATATTTATACAAACATAACCAATGTGGTAATTGATAAAGATGTCGCCCCCGGCTATGTATCGTTTTTAACCAGTAAAAGAATAGACAAATACCAGCCGATCAATTTAGTTTCAGTTTATTCGAAGCGACATCGTGAAAAAACAAGATTATCTCCGCGCTTTATTGAAATATTTTTAGCTCAAGCAAAAGCGGATAATTTGAAAAGCAAAATAGATAAAACGGCGAAAAAAGTTGATATTAAGATTATTTCTGATTATAAAACCAGCGATATTGATAAATTAGCCGGTTCAAAAATTGTAGGTGATAAATCAATCACAGTGAGCGATGCTGATTTGCAGAAATTATTTGATTATTTTGTGAGAAATAGCCTTCGCCTTTTCTACCCGGAAGATAGGTCTGTAAATAGAGTCAAGGAATCTATTTATAAATTTTTCGAAAAAGAGTTGAAAATGGATTATTCAGAAAAGTGGGAAGAAATTGTAAAGATAGTTTTAGGCGATGGTAATCCACAGCTTTTTTTAAGTGTTTTAGATAAAGCGCAAGTTGAGTATAAAAATGAAACCGAAATAAGAGGGGGAGAGCTTGCTAAATTAGACGATTGGAACGTACCCGAAGTTCTGTCTTTTGGCAGTGATTATGTAGAGGAAGCAAGGGACAAGTCAGTGATGAAGCCTTTTTATGTAAAATATTTATCCGAACTGGAAAAATCTTTTGCTGAATTTTTAGATAATTCAGGAAAGGCTGAATGGTGGTTTAAAAACGGAGACAGAGACGCGACATTTTTTGCCGTGCCGTATGATGAGGACAAAACGCCATTTTATGTTGACTTTGTAGTCAAATTTAAAGACGGAAGAATTGGTTTATTTGATCCGCACGGTACTCAATTTTCTGATTTTGGACCAAAATCTGATGGACTGCAAAAATATATTAAGGAAGAAAATAAAAAAGGTAAAAATCTGTTTGGAGGATTAGTAGCTAACACAGGCAAAACAACAAGTAACGGCAGGTGGGTTTATTTTACCGATAGCGGTGCTAAATTTAAAAAAGGCGAGTTTGGTAATTGGACAGATTTGGAATTTTAATTTAGGTGGCGCGCCAGTTTTCAACTGGCACGAAATTCGGAAGCGAAAAAGGAAAGGTTCAAAATCCCGCCCGCATTCCTCCCCAGACCCCTCCTGCGGGCGGGAAGAAAGCCGAGGCGGGGCAATTCCATTCCCCCAGAAAAATAGTTTGCCCCGCCGAGTCCAAATTAGTTTTCAGGATTTTTGTCAAAAAAAGTTCGAACATCAATCAAAAAACACCGCCAATTTTAAAAATCCGTCAGTAACGGATTTTTAGTTTGTTTAATTAATTGCTATAATAAACTCATGACTCAACAAAATTTAACAATTTATTCTTGGAATATTAATGGTTTACGCGCTATCGTGCGCAAAAATTTTATAAACTGGTTTAATAAAACTCAACCCGATATTTTGTGTTTACAGGAAATTAAAACTCAAGCCAAAGATTTACCGACTGAAGTTTTACAGCTTAAAAATTATCAACTTTACATTAATTCAGCTGATAAAAAGGGCTATGCTGGCACAGCCGTGCTAACCAAGATTAAACCTTTAAAAATTATTAATTCAACTGGTATAAAAATTTTTGATCAAGAAGGCCGGGTCCAAGTTTTAGAATTTGATAAATTTTATTTAATTAATACTTATTTTCCTAATGCTCAAGCTGAATTAAAACGCCTAGATTTTAAAATAAAATTTAATCAAAAATATTTAAAATTTTTAAATAAATTCAATAATAAACCTTTAATTTTAACTGGTGATTTTAACGTCGCTCATCAAGAAATTGATTTAGCTAATCCCAATTCTAATCATTTTAATGCCGGCTTTACTGACGAAGAACGTCAATTTATTAATCAAATAATTAAATCTAATTTTGTCGATACTTTTCGTCACCTTCATCCTCAAACCCAAAAATATTCTTATTGGACCTATCGTTTTGGCGCCCGTCAACGTAATGTCGGCTGGCGAATTGATTACTTTTTTATTTCTAAAAAAATAATCAGCCAAATTAAGAAGGCTGAAATTTTAACTCAAGTCATAGGTTCAGATCATTGTCCGATTACCATTGCAATTAACCTCTAGCCAAAACCAAACCCCAAACATTTTTAAAACCAGTTTGCTTTAAAATTTTAGCTGCTTCCTGTAAAGTGGATCCAGTCGTCGCCACGTCATCAACTAAAATTAAAGTTTTATTTTCTAACTCCGGTTTAAACTTAGACTCAAAAGCACCTTGAATATTTTTTTCTCTTTGGTGTTTTTTTAATTTCATTTGTGAGGCCGTGTGTAATTTTCTGAATAAAATATCTGTTCTAATTAACCATTTAAATTCAGTCTGTAAATGTCGACAAATTAATTCTGATTGATTAAACTCTCGTTGATGATACCTTTTTTTATGTAAAGGGATGGGAATTAAAATTATATCTTGTTCAAAATTAGTCTGGTGTTGATTTATAAAATTAATTAATAGCTGTGCTAAAGGTTGCGCTAAATCTTTAATATATTGATATTTTAAATAATGAATGACTTTATGTAATAACTCATCTTCATAGCTCCCAGCAATATACAATCTATCTAAAAATGATTGCGACTGGCAAGTAACACAAGGTTGTGCTTGCTCGGATCGCTTTTTGCACACTGGACAATGTAAATTAGTTTTTAAATGTATTTTATCAAAACATTGTTTACACAACCAAACTCCTTCTTGACCACAACCCAAACATTTGATTGGAAACAAAAAATCAAGACAAGTAGTCTTAATTTTAATAATATACTTTTTAATATTCATTAAATTAAAAATTTTATCTCAACTGTATACTCTTGATTTTACCACTAAAATTATCTTGAAAATATAAATATTTTCCATCAACTGATAACATAATATTTTCAACATTTACCGATTCGGCTGGATTAGCAATAATTGACTTCATGCCCGTAGTTAAATCTATTTTATAAAAATCATCTGCAATATCATCTGCCATTTCAGGAAATAAACCGGCACCTTCCGGTAAATTTTTAGGAACAGCGCAATATACCACATGATTATCTCCAGAAAAAGTACATTTATGCGCCCAGGTGTTTAAATTTAAATTAGTGTGATTACGACCAATTTCATCTCCTTGCGCCCCAACTATGTACAAATTTGGGTTGTAATTGTTAGTATTATTATAAGCACTATATAAAACCTGCGTACCAGAATTATTCCATAAAGGCTCAAAACCGCGCCCCTCAACCATTAGTGATCTAAAATTTTCACCTTCATAACCAATTAATAAAACTTCTTGGCGCCAGCGTCCAGCGGCATCACCCGTGCGCGAAAAAGCTACCATTTGATTGTTGGGTGATAAATCAACAATAACTTTATCCTGATTGTTACCTAGCGGCTCTAAAGGTTTAGCTCCACTCCCATCTGGATTGGCCACACCTAACCACCGTTTATCCGAATTATCACTTTCAGTTAAAAAACCAATTTGACCACCAGCGTCTGAAAAGGAAAAATCATACCAATTTTGAGGTAATGTCACCTGCTGATTTTTATCAAAATCATAATAAATTTGACTACCATCTGGATATTCAATAATAGCTTGATCTTGTTTTGGCGACCACGTCACATTTTCAACATTATAAAACTTCATATCTGACAAACTCTTGGCTTGACCATTTTTATCAATTTTATAAAATTGTTGATTGTCGGGATTATAATAACGCAAATCGCCACTTTTATTTAAACTACTTTCTCGAGCTGTCTGATCGCTAACTGAATTAACTTGAGTCAAACCACCTTGAGCTAAACGCGAGGGTGTAGGTGGTACATAAATTTCTGTTTCATATTCTGATTTTGAAACTAAATCTTGAGGCTTAACTTCATCCTCCGGTAACCATCCGCGATTGGTATAGATTAAATTATCCCGCCGATCACCAATACTTGGTAAAAATCCGCTCGGTTCTGGCTGACAAGTTTCTGTATTACCATCACAATAACCCGACAAACAATCGCTATTGCTTGTACATATTTCACCAAAGTCACATTCTGGCGCGCAAGTCGGAGCTGACCCGGGTTCGGGTTTAAAAAAAGTATTGTATAACATAAAACCGACTAGTCCAACTAGGATAAAAAATCCAATTATAATAAGTATTTTTTTAGACATATGGTAAAGTTAATAAATTTAATAACCAAAAGATCTTTCACAAGCTTCTCTGTCAACTGCCGTCTCATATCCAAAACACGTACTACAAGACGTATGTGGAGGTATTATACTATAAATAAAATAATTTTTAGGTTGACATTTGGGATCCACAGCCCGCCTATTATTTCCTTTCCATTCGCAGAAAATATCAGCTTCACACTCTGATTGAATATCATAACCCATACAATCTTCTTCAGGTTCTCCTGAGTTTACCTCTTTTCTACAACAAGTTAAATATGAATCTAATGAGCCCTCTACTTCAACCTGTGTCAAAGAACATTTTGGAACTGCTTCACACTCAACGCCTGTCCAATTGCAAGCCTCATGTTCTTCACACTCTTCTTGACCCTCGTAATCAATACACGTTTCTAACCTAACTTCTGCTAGTTGTGTATTACATTGCATATTTACCACTGAAGAGTATCTGTCATCACTTTTTATTTCTTCTCTGGGCGTTTCTCCTTTTGATTTAACAACGTAACATTGATTGGGTGAATTAGGAGGACAAGCACTATTTAAAACAACCTTCCCCGTAACCAATAATGGCCTATAAAAATAACCGCAACCACCACCAAATAATTCGGTAACCGAAGAATTTCCTACTAGAAATTTTATCGTATCAAATGTTCCCGGATAATCTAAATCCGATACCAATACCTCTAAATCAGTAACACATTCTCCTCCTGTATAATTACCGCTTTCATCAGTTATGACAGAACAAATTTTACCTTCAGACACATCGCCATAAAATTGCCCTATTTGTCCTAAGCTTCTAAGCGTACCACCTGCAAATGTAAATGGTTCGCAATAAACCCCCATACAACCTTCCATAGCCTTTGCTGGATCTGGATCATTGGGGTTAAACAATTTAAAATCTCCACAAACAACTTTGTCCATTGCTGGACATATTGTACTAGCTTTTAATACACCTTGCGCAATCGGTTTTACTTTAACAACCCCCGGCATCTCTAAATCAACTAGAGCTGGATTAATAATATTTAAAATAGTATAAGAAAGTAAAGCTAAAAGTAACCCAACTAAAGCATCGATTATTCTTTCCTTGGCCGTCCCTATTTTAGATTGATTGCCGGCTGCCAAAATCCACATAAAACCTCCGACTATAATCATCACTACAGATAAGATTACTATCGCATACACGCCATATTCGTAAACAGCGCTAATATAATGCGGTAAATTTTTGACTTCGTTACCAACCCCTGGAATACTGACTTCTAGTTTAATTGGTTCTGTAGCCAAACAATCATCAAAAGTCTGACACATTTTACCGTTTTGCCAATTTCCCCCTTGCCCCTCACAAGCTGCCTGCGTCCAGCCATCTATACACCCGCTATTGCCACCTCCGAAGATACAGCAACCAGTTGGAACCGTAGTTTGAGCTTGAGCCTGATTAATTATGGTTGTTTTTGAAAAAAATAATAAACCCAAAATCCCCACCCACATCTGTAAAACAAAAATGGCTATAATTATGATCAAAAATATTTTTGAAAAACTCTTTTTCATAAATTAATTTTAATGCCAAAATTCATCCCATAAAGCTTTCGCACCCTCCCAAAGTAATTCTCTATTTTCCCAAGGATTCTCAATGGCATCGACTATAATATAAATCATTCCTAAAATCATGTATAGTGCAAATATAACAATTAAATTGGCAAGTACAATAACACCAATTTCTAACCACTCTATAGCTTTACTACCTATATCAAATTTTTTAGCGACTTCACCTATTTGACCTAACTCTTCTGCTTTATCTAATGTCGGCAACCATTCTTGCCCCATGGGGCAAAAAATATCTTTTAAGCCAGGGAGAGCTAAAGAAAATATATATCGACAAAAAAAATGCAATTCTACATATATAAGAGTTAACCCAACAGAATCCGGTACATTCTCCCAAGCTGCTTTTAATAATTGTTTGGTTGCTTCTTGAGATCCTTTATAAACCACGTCCTTAATAGTACTACTAACCTCTGAAGCACCCTTTGCATCAGCTTGTTTACGAATGTCACTATACTGTTTCATAATGTCACGCGCGCTCATACCTTTAAAATTTTCACCTTTCGGCAAACCAGCCCCCTCTTTTCCAATTTGACTAACTTCATTGGCTTTATTTTGTTTATCAGCAGTTTGTTGTTTCGTAAATTGCCGTTTTTTTTCTTGTTCTTGTTCAGGTGCAACTTTATCAACACTCTGTTTTAAATTTGGGTCTGCTGTTTGTCTTGAATCTTGAGGTTTAACTTCTTTTTGTTGTTCGGTCGGTTGATTTATTCCTTGACCCTGATCTTTGTTATCCTCCTTATCTTTGTCCGCGTTTCTATTTTCTACTCCCTTTTTTATTTCTTCTGGTTTTAAATTGATTTTATCTTCCGCATCAGATTTTGCGGTTTGATCTATGCCCGATTCCGCATCGCCATTGGTTTGGTTAGTGTGCTGATCTTGATTTTTAAAATTATCATTTTTAAAATCTTCATTTTGAGTTTGTCCGGCTAGCGCTGAATTATCACCTTTTTGATCTTTTTTATTATCTAAATTATTTTTACTTGAACCCACCCTTGTAGCTGGCGCTTCATTTTGATTATTTTCTTTTCCAGAAGTTGTTAGACCTTGGTTTTTTTTACCAGTTGATTTTTTATTTAAATCCCGTTTTTTAACTTTAGCTAACTGTCTTTTAGTTGAATCCTGCTTAGTCTCTTTAACTTTATCGACAATAGTGTCAATAAGTTTTTTTTTATCATCTTGGGATAAATTGTCTAAAAAATCTTGAGCCATATTTTAAAATAATTATTCAACTGCTTGCCATTCAGCCGAATCAACTAACCAAGTATTATTTAATTTAACTAAATCCAAAATTAAATCCTGATAATAAATTTTTTGTTCGTCGGTTATATTTTTTTCTATCCGTTGAGTTGAGACTTTAACCTGCGCACTAATTTCACTTTGAGATAAAATTTGGGCAGTTAAAGCCTTGGTAGTTATACCACTATAAACGCTAGTATCTAAATTTTTAGCTCTTTGCTGTATAATATAATTTTCTGCCCAAGTTTGCATTTGATCACTCATTAAAGGCATTAAATCTTCTAAATTGCCATAATCACCTTGATTGGAATAAGTGCCAAAACGCTCACTAAATGACCGACTAAAATTCTTAATTTTTGTTTCTTCGCTTACTACTTTAGGCTGTGACTGTGGAGTTAAATTGAGTTGATTATTTTGACCATTATTATTTTGGTCAGACGGTAAATAAGGTTGCTGATCTGAAATTTGATTACCATTTTCATCTTGAATTTCGCTTTTATCTTTTAAAAATAAAAAATAATAACCTACGACTATAAGGGTTAAAATTAAAACAATTATAATAATAATTTTGAATATTTTTGACATATATTTTAAGTTTTAAAATTTAAAATTATTCTGACGGATTTTCCTCTTCAAACTCTTTTTTAGCATCTTCAATGTCTAATAACTGCTGTGGATCGGTAGTAATTAATTGATCTTCGGTATAAGAAGCAATCACCTTAATGGCCGCATGTCGTTGCCCAGCGAAAAAAATACCCTCACCCACGCCACAATCTAATAACATATATTTTTCGCCTTGGGTCAATTTAAAAGTTTCAACAATTTTATCTACAGCCGTTACGCTTTGTTTCATTAATAAACGTAAAGCCGAATTGTTTAAAATAGCATGTCCATAAGATGAACTTAAAAAATCATTTACATCTTGAGTAATGGTTGTCACACCTAAATAATATTTACGACAACGCTTAACTAAAGCAAAAATAAATTTAGCTGAATCTTCGTGTTGCATCAACCACCAAGCTTCATCTACAATTAATAAACGTTTTTTCATTTTTGATCTGACCACGTTCCAAATATAATTAATAATTGTGTAAATAGCAATTGGTCTTAATTCATCTTCCAAATCTCTAACACTAAAAACTACCAATTGGTTATCAGTTTCTATGTTTGTTGGATTATTAATCAAACCAGCAAAAGTGCCCTCAGTATATTTTTTTATTCTAGCCACTAAATTTTCAGCCCCAGTCATGCCTTCTAAAATTTCTTGAAAATCACTCATGATGGGCATATCTATTTGTTGAGTTAAATCAGTGGCCGCTGTAATATCTTTTTTGGCATAAGTTTCAATTAAGGCTCGATCAACAATCGAATCTTCTTCTGGGTTTAAATTACCCACCATTAAACGAATCAAACCCTTTAGAGTAATAACAGCTGAACGAATAATATCAGCCGTAGAAGCTCCGCCCTCAATTGGTCGAGGTAAATCAAAGGGATTTAATTTGCTTTGAGCTGACAGAGAAATATCAACATAAGTTCCACCCACCGCATCTGATAAATGTTTATATTCTTTTTCTGGGTCAATAATAATCATATCCGTACCAAACATCATGCTCCGCAAAACTTCTAGTTTAACCGTATAACTCTTGCCTGCACCCGAAGTGGCAAAAACACACATATTGGCATTTTCTAAACTGAAACGATCAAATAAGATTAAACTATTATTATGGCGATTAATACCATATAAAATACCATTATCTGAAGTTACATCAGCCGAAACAAAAGGATAGGTTGCTGCACAGGGCGAAGAGGAGATGTTAGATGTAATTTGCAACTGATCACTGGCTAATGGCAAGGTTGAATTAAAACCTTCTTCGGTTTGAAAAAGCGCCCGTTTGGTATAGACCAATTTTGAACCTAAAAATGATTCTATTTTTTCTGATAATAAATTTAATTCCTTAATTGAGTCAGCATAACAAGTCACATATAAAGCAAATTGAAAAAAACGCTCTGTGCCCTGAGTTAGACTATCACGCAAATCCTCTGTATCACGTAAAGCTGTTTCACGCATAGGATCACGCGGAGCCCCTTTTTCAGCTGACTCAGCTAATTCGGCCTGTAAATTTCCCACCCTTACTTTTAATTTTTTTAAAATAACACTCGATTCGATTGGATAAAAATACAACCCAATATCTAAAGGTGCACTCATGTTAATGATTGGCATAAACCAACCAATACTCACATAACGTGGATAAGAAATTACAAAATGAGTTTGAACATATTTATTGCCCAACTCTAAATAACGAGGAGTAACATTAATTGAGGCTGGCGCTATAAAATCACGAATTGAAATCACGCCACGACGATAAACCTTTTCGGCCTCAATTAGCTCTTGAGTTTGTAAATCTGGTTGTTTTTCTACTTGATTTTTAAACATAAAATTATTCTTCTTCAAAATTTAATTTATTATTTTTAGCTATCGGTTGTTGAGGTGAAGTGGTAGGATTATAGATATTATAAAATAACTCGATTAAACTTTGGGTGTCTAAAATTGTTGATTTTAAACCCATGCTCTGTAAACCCCCCTGAACAAAATCAACCCGTTTAAATAATTTAGCCCTATATTTATCAAAACGTTTTCTATCTAATCTGACGGAATTGACTGGCGATATAGCATTATATAATCTAGAAAAAAAGTTCATCTTTGTGTCGCCGGTTGGATTATATGGCACTATCACAAAAAATTTTTTACTCATAATTTCTCCCATTTTAACCAACTCTTTAATAAATTCTAAATAATCCGTGGTCTGCATTTTCATTAATTCATTTTCTTGCTTACGCTGAATGTCCTCAATTTGAGCAATGTAAGCATCTATACTCAATGGTCGTGATTGAATAACTATTTGTAAGGGAAAATCATTTAAAACATTCAAAAAAGATACATAACTTTGAATAATTGCCTCTTGTTCATCTTCTGATTTTAAAGCAAAATTAATTGAAGACACTAAAATTACTGTTCTGAGCGATCCATCTTTTAAAATTACACAATCATCCCTAATCTCGTTAATATCTAAATATTTTTGCGTTGACGGCGCTTTTTTTTCTTTTTTCTCCAAAGTGTCTTGAGTTGAATTTGAGTTGTCTTGTTTAGCCATAATAAAAATTATTTAATTTCGTTATCGTCTTTATAAACCCCGCCCGTATCAACTACTAAAGATAATTCTGATAATTTGCGAGGAGATAAAACTTTAGGCATATAAATCATTTTATCTTGAATTTCTTTTTCCTTAGGTGGTTTAACGTATTTTAAGGAATAATTTTTATGCCAAAGTCTCAAACGTGGTTTTTTATAAAAATTAATTAAATCAATAATAAAATAGTGAAAGGGACGATTATTAATTTTAATAAAAGCAAAAGCTCCAAAAACACCTAAAATTAAAATTGTTTCTGTAATAGCTAAGCTAAAATCGGCTGTTTTCCAAACTAAAAAACACAAACCACCGCCAACCAATAGTAATAAAAATTGACGGACGGTAATTGGTCCGATTACCCGCGGTTCAACATCTAAAAATTGTGGAATTATAAATTGGCTCATAATTAGTTTTAAAAAATTTAAATCAAAAAATCTAAAATTCTAATTCGTTATTTAAATTATTAATAACTTTAAATTCTTCCAAAGTTAAATTTTGTTCTCCAGACTTTTCTGCTAAAATTGTTTCGATTGGTTTTTTTTGTTTAATGCTTTCCTGCCCAAGACTTAGATACATCTTTATTATATCACTTTTATACCAAGCTTCGATAGCTCGCGCTTCTTGCTCTAAAGAGTCTTGACCTAAAATTTTTATTTTTTCTTTTATTTTTTGGGCCGACTGCTCTGCTGTATTAGTTAACGATCTAAAGGTGTTTAAATCTATTTTTTGCAATTCGTCAATTGGTCCAACAACTTCAAATTTATTTGACTGAGAAACAATCGGCATCGACTGTTTTTCTATTTTGGATTTAACTAAACGAATTGATTCAAGGCTGGGACGTTTTACTGTCGGCGTAGTAGGTTTAATTTCAGAAACCACTGGTCTAGCGGATAAAACTGGTTGAGTCACCATTTGCTTTTTTATTTCAGATGGCAATTCGAACGCCATCTTATTCTTTTTATTTAATTCCTTATCTGTAAATTGAGCTCTAGGGCTTAATTGAGACTGTTCCTGTGCTTTAGGCTGAAATCCAACCGTCGCCCTCTTAACTAATTGTTCTTCTTGCGATGTAATTGTAGATAAAGTCGGCTCTTCCTTTTTAGCCTGTTCAATTTCTGACTGACGATTTTTTATCTCTTGCTGAATTAATTCTAAAACTCGGCGAGCTTCTTGCTCATTTAAATTTAAACCGCCAACCTTACGATCACGCATCATTTTATCTAAAATCTGACGATCATCACGCACCTCTTTCAATCGACTAACAATGATTGATATAAATCTATTTTTAAATACTTCATCAGTTAAATTTAAACCTGACTTAACACTTATTTCTAACGCAATCTTATCTAAATTATTAGGAACTATCTTTACTGCCGGTAGTATATTTTCAGTTACTTGTTGAATATCTAGCTCGTCTTCATCTAAATCGAATGATTCAATTTTAACTGGATTTTGAATTGGTAAATCAGAAGATGCATCTTGATTTGGCTTTAAATATTTTAAAACTGGTTGAAAAATTTGATCAATAAGTGTTTGTTTTAATTCATTGGCTTGAGTATTATTTAAATTAAACTCTGCCATCAAATAACCAGTTAAATCGTTTATTTTAATATCTTGAATAGCCACCTTCATAACTGTTTCATACAAAGTTCCAATATTAAATTTTTTTGACAACTCATCCATCTTGCTAGTCGCCTGCTGTGAACCTATTTTTTTTCTGATCTTGTCGTCTAATCTGTTAAATTTGTTTAAATAATTTAAATCCATTTTTTTGTTTTTAATTTATTTTTTATTTAAATCTTGAAAATTTATAAACTGTCCATTATGCAAAATTTTCATCTGTCCATTTTTATCTATATAAACTAAATCTTCCTCAATTCCTTCTGGTGTCGCTGAAGAAATTTTTAATTTTTCATATAAGTGAATTACTTGACGTAAAATGCTCCGTTCATCATCTGTTAATTTTTTAGTATTTAAACTGTTAATTAAATAATTAGTTTGTTTTAATGTGTCTGTATCTATGCCAATTCTATCTATATAATCTTTCAACCAGTTAGCCATAGTTGGCGCGACTTGATGTCCAGATCCCAACTCAATAGATTCTGAAGATATTCTCTGCTGATTATTTTTCATAGCATTTATTAGTCTGATTTTGAATTCATCTCGTTCCCACAATAAAACACTAGTAAGTTTATATTTTAATTTTTGATTAAAATCATAAGATTCTTCATCCGTAAAACTATCTAGCTGCCAAGCGAAAGCTAGGTCTTTCTCAAATAAATTAATAGTCTCTTCATCTGATAATAAAGGTAGAGCTAAAAATTTCAATCGGCGCAATAAATAAATATATTTATTTATTAACTTATTGTTCACTCCACCACTATCTTTTTCGAATATTTCTTTAATTTTTAAAAATAATTTCCAAGCTAAAAAGGTTTTATCCCAACGAACATAATCATCAACTTGCTGAGTTAATTCTTCTAGAAATTTTTGATCTCTTAAATTGACTGTTTGAATTTTATCTAATTCCATAATTAATTTAATATTATTTTTTACTAGCATCAACTCCACCCAGAGTTAATCTTAAACGCTTTTTAAAAATTTCCATCAATTCTTTTATCTCTGTTTCGGTGGGTTTCTTCTCATAATTAGTATTAAAAGCTTGATTAATACCGTCTTTATCACCAAGCTGTAAAAATTTCACAGCCTCAGCCATAGATTTAAATTCTTTTTCATATTTTTTAGCTGACTGAGTAGCACCCATTTTACTAGCTAAATAACTCAAACTAGCCTCCAAACTACTAAACTGGGCTTGAAGACCAGACAAATCAATTGGATTTTGATTAGCTGTTGCACCAATATTGTTGGTAATATTATTAACAACAATTTCCTCTCCAGCCTTAGTATCAAAGGATTGATGTTGCTTCTCTTGTAAATTTATAATTAACTCGTCAGCTTTCTTTTCTGCGTCATTTATCTTTTGAGGATCATTGGAATAATCCTTGCCGTCCATATTGCTCCACATGTCAATAATCCTCTGAACTAAACTGTCTTTTTTATTAACACTACCCTTATAACCGCCACTATAAGCTAATAAATTTTTATAAAGCTGACCTTCTTCGTCTAATTTGCCTCCTAGTCCCGATGCCCTTTTAACTTTTCTATCATGTTCCTCATAGCTATCTATGCCCGAATTTACGTTCCCACTATGAGGCGCTTGAGATGATTGGTTGACGGGTGTCTGGGTTGTAGGCGTTGAAATTGGAGGCGTTGGAACTGAAGATAAAATCTTATTAGCTTCGTCTTCAAAATTTTTAAGATCACGTTGTTTTAAATAGCCAGCATCATCTTTATGGTTTTTCATAATATGTCCCAAGATTTTTTCAGAGCTCCAGTCCTGATGACTATTTTTAAGTTTCTCGTAAGATTCTCCATTTAAATGACCATATGGGTCATTTTCAATCTTATTCCATTCTCTCGTGGCATTGTTTCTAATTATACCATCAAAAGTCTTTTCATCCATTTCTAATCCTTTATTAACTATATAAGCCCATTTTTGGGGATCAAGTTGTTTAAGTGAATCATTATCTAAATTGTTCATCAATTCCGCCTTGTCTTTAGTCTGCATTTTTTCAAAAATTTTCTTAAAAATATCAAAATCCATAGACCAAACTGTTGATTTAATGCCGTTTTCCTCTATTCCATCGGCCACGTCCATTTGCTTTGAAACCTTTTTACCGTTCGCATCCGTAAAGCTATAATCAGTTTCAATATTATTGCCTTGACTATCTTTAACTCTCTGGGTTAGTGTTACTAAAGACAAAGCATCTGTTTCAACCATGTGCTTCTCGGGGGATTTGGGGCCAAAAGCTCCCTGAATGTATTTTTTTTGTTCTTCTTCTGTTGTTGCTCTATGACGACCCTCGTTTTCATCATAAACAAACAAACCAGATCCGGGAGTTATACCATTTTTTCTACTATGTTCAGCGGCCATCGCTGCAAACATACCACCCCTAGCTAAACCAAGTTCTGGAATAATTTTATCTTGAATATATTTTTGTCTACCTTCCCTGTCTGTTCTATAGCCCGCTGACGTTATCAGTCCACCTTCCTGGCCAGTCATATGTAAGGCCAAAGTTCCACCCATTCTTTGTATTGGGTTTTTACTTGTTTCCGCTATGTTTTGTATTTGGCTTGAATCCATGCCATCAAGTTCTCTAGCTTTTTCAATGACTTGTTTTACAAATTCTCTATCGCCATAATTAGTTTTTTGTCCTCCGGCAATTTTAAACATTTTATCTAAATTATCAGCCCTAACTTGACCATAATTCATTTTTTCTTTTTCTTCTAAAAATCTCTTTGCGTTTTCTAAATGAATAGACGGCCTTAATGTTGTTGGTTTTTCTAATTTACCAGCTATTTTTTGCAAACCTTGAAATCTTTGTAATTTATCTGATGATTGAATTTTTTGACCAGCCCACTTCTGTACCTTCATTTGTGTCATATCTGCTCTTTTGCCTCCCCAAACTGCCAAACTCTTCCCGCCTTTTTTCATTAAGTCTGGGGTCTTAGTTGCAACATTGCCCAAGACTCCACCCATCTGTTGAGTCGCCATTAAACCACCAACCAACATGGCAATTGAAATAATAAAACTCAACATTTTTTCTGAAGAGCCTATCTCTGTTATGGCTGCATTTAAATTTCCTTGACCCTGATTGGTGGGGGAGGCATAACCTTGATTTTGAGGCTTAGTGCCAGCCTGAAAACTAGCACCCATACCACCGGGGGTGTTACTGTGTGTGGCCATAATCGTTAAAGATAGCCAGAGAAAAAAAGCTAAAATCGGGCCAACCATGACATATTTAGAAAATTCGGACCACCATTGCGTTACCCATTTAATAGTTCCGACTCCTTCCTTAGCTGATGGAAACGCACTCATTAAAAATGCCATCGGAGACAAAACTACAAAAATCCAAATCATAACAATTCTAAAAACTAAAACTAACAACATTACAACCACCACACACAAAGTAATCGATAACATAATTTGAGCTAAAATCAACGAACCAAACAAAGAAATACCCTCTAAATCGTTTTGCTGATTAGCCGGATTAAAGCTCAACATATCTGCTAAACCAATTGCCTGAGTTAAATTACCAGCTGCCGCACCCTTAAAAGCATTTACAAAAGTCAACATGATAACTTGGGCGAAATCAATAAACAAACCACAAATTAATTTACTAAAATTAATCATAATTGCTGCCAAAACTACTCGACCCAACATGTTTTTATAATTATATTTTTTTATACCTAAAACAGTACTAAAAGCAATTAATAGTAATAATAAAATAAAAAACATATTGCAAATATCACGCACAATCATCCAACCCTTTGTCACTGCCGGCGAATTAATAAAATCATTATATTGCGCCACCTGAATAACCAAACCCATAATTAAAACCACTAATTTACCAATTAACCACAGAAATGGATAGCTTATCCAACCTAAAACTTTAATTACACTATCTACTAGTTTAGCTTGAGTTAAATTAGGAAAAATAAAAAATAGCCCCAAACATAAAAATAAAAGTATGACTCCGAGCAGAATATATTGAGAGCTTTTATTTTTAATCTTTAAGGCTAACATTACAATTTAGAGGTCAAACCTCTTTATTTTTTTATTTTTATTATTATTTATATATTATACTATTATATATAGTATAGCACAATAAGGGTAATTTACTAGGTTTTAAAAAGATAAATTGTGTATAATTATATCAACTTATTGTTTTAAACACATACATTTTGCACCCTCAAACCAAGGGCTTGATTAGGAGTTAGACCGTTTAAGGCACAATGTTCTAAATCATTGTAATACATATTCCAAAGTTTAATCTTGTATTTTAATTCTT
>JAQWAS010000011.1 GCA_028707495.1 Patescibacteria group bacterium | reverse complement strand
GATTAGGTTGTTAAATCATCGACCACGTAAAAGATTAAATTTTAAAACACCTTATGAAATATTTTATCAAAAGAAGTGAAATCAAAAGTGAAATTAAAAATGTTTCACTTTGGAATAGAATTCAGGATATTGACTTAAAATATTGGCTGGCTTTTTCTAAAATTCTTCAACTTGGACCGATTCGTCTGCGTCGAATTTATAATCACTTCCCATCCATGGAAGAAGCTTGGGATGCACCAGCGCAAGAATTGCACAATGCCGGTTTGGATAAAAATATTGTAGATAAAATTATTGAACAGAAAAAAAATATTGATCCAACTTGGGAATTAGACAACCTACATAGACAAAAAATCCAAGCTGTCACTATTCAAGATGAATCTTATCCGTCATTGTTAAAAGAAATCTACAATCCCCCGCCTCTTATTTATTATACTGGTAATTTAAAAATTTGTCATGATTTTTGTTTAGCTGTAGTCGGTACGCGCAAAGTCAGCTCATACGGCAAGCAAATTATAGATCAAATTGTGGGCCCACTCGCTAACAAAGGCATCACGATTGTTTCCGGTCTAGCCCTGGGCGTTGATAGTTTGGCCCATCAAATTACGCTAGAAAACCAAGGTTCAACCATCGCCGTTTTAGGTTCAAGTCTAGATCATATTTATCCTCAAGCAAATTACGCTTTGAGCCAAAAAATATTAGAACAACAAGGCCTATTAATAAGTGAGTATCCGCTGGGCACCCGACCGGCTAAACAAAATTTCCCTTTTAGAAATAGAATTATTTCTGGTTTAAGTTTGGGCACTTTAATTATTGAAGCGCCTGAGTCTAGTGGAGCTTTGATTACAGCGAAATTTAGTTTAGAACAAAATCGCGAAGTTTTTGCTGTGCCGGGTGACATTACAAAAATAAATTCTTCTGGGACTAATGCTTTAATTAAACAAGGTGCTAAACCCGTCACTTCGCCCGAAGATATTTTAGACGCCTTAAATCTTGACCAAATTAAAAATTTTTTACACACTCAAGAAATATTACCCGACAATCCCCAAGAAGAAAAAATGCTTGCGTTTATCAACCGCCAACCGATTCATATTAATAAATTGATTGAATTAACCCACTTGCCAGCTAATCAAGTAAATGCTACTTTATTAACTATGGAAATGAAAGGTAAAATCAAAAATCTGGGCGGACAAAATTATGTTATTAGTCATTAATTATTTTATATGCAATTAGTTATTGTCGAATCACCCACTAAAGCTAAAACTATTACCCGTTTTCTGGGTAAAAATTTTAAAATTGTATCTTCCTATGGCCATGTACGTGATTTACCTAAAAGCAAATTAGGTATTGACGTAGAAAACAATTTTACACCTCAATACGTCACTCCACGCGCCAATCAAAAAAGAATTACTCAATTGAAAAAACAAGCTCTTAGTGCCAAACAAGTTTGGTTTGCAACTGATGAAGATCGTGAGGGCGAAGCGATTGCTTGGCATTTACAAGAATTATTTCAATTAGACCAAGCTAAAATTGGTCGCATTGTTTTTCATGAAATTACGCCCGAAGCTATTCAAGGGGCTTTAAAAAATCCCCGTCAAATTGATATTAATTTAGTCGATGCTCAACAGGCCCGCCGGATTTTAGACCGTTTAGTGGGTTATAAACTTTCACCATTATTGTGGAAAAAAATAGCTAAAGGTTTATCAGCTGGTCGAGTTCAATCACCCGCCCTGCGACTGATTGTTGAACGTGAAGAAGAAATTAAAAAATTTAACCCCGAAGAATATTGGTCATTGGAAGCCGATTTTACTGACCAACAACACCATACTTTTACCGCACATTTGTATAAAATTGAAAATAAAATTTTAGATAAACTCGCTATTAAAAACGAATCAAATTTAAAAATTATATTACAGGCTCTAGAAAAAACTACCTATCAAATTACTGATTTACAAACCAAACAAACCGTTAAAAATCCGTTACCACCCTTCACCACCTCTACCCTACAACAAACTGCTATTAACCGCTTTGGTTTCTCAGCCAAGCAAACCATGGTCTTGGCTCAACAACTCTATGAGGGAATTAATTTGGGTAGTCAGGGTTCAGTCGGTTTAATTACTTATATGCGCACCGATTCGGTTAATTTAGCTGAAAAATTTCTAACCCAGGCTCAGCAATTTATTAATAAAAATTTCGGATCAAATTATCACCCTGGTCAACCACGCCACTTTAAAACCAAATCTAAATCAGCTCAAGAAGCTCATGAAGCCATTCGACCGACTGATGTTAACCTAATGCCAGATGAAATTAAAACTTATTTAAACAAAAATCAACTTAAGCTTTATCAATTAATTTGGCAGCGCGCTGTCGCTTCTCAAATGTCACCAGCTCAAATCCAGGCTACCATATTGGATGTTCAAGATCACAGCCAAAAATATATTTTCCGTGCCAATGGCTCAGTGATTAAATTTGATGGTTTTTTGAAAGTCTATCCGACTAAAACCCAAGAAAATATTTTGCCAGAATTAAAATTAAAACAACCGGTTGATTTAGTAAAATTTAATCCACAACAACACTTTACTCAACCGCCAGCGCGTTATACTGAAGCTTCGTTAGTTAAAACCTTAGAACAATTTGACATCGGTCGTCCTTCAACCTATGCTCAAATTATCAATACTATTCAACAACGTAATTACGTGACCAAAGAACAACGATATTTAATCCCGACTGAAATTGGTACTCTAGTCAATAAAGTTTTAGTCGAGCATTTTAATCAAATTGTTGATTATGATTTTACTGCTCAAATGGAAAATGAACTTGACGATATCGCTCAAGGAAAATTAAACTGGGTTAAAGCTATTCAAAAATTTTATCAACCTTTTATAAACAATATTCAAATCAAAGAACAAGAATTAGATAAAACTCAAATCACTCAACAAGAAACAACCGATATTAAATGTCCTAAATGTGGCAATCCAATGATGATTAAATTGGGTCGCTTTGGTAAATTTTTGGCTTGTTCTAATTTTCCTGAATGTAAAACCACTCAGCCTCTAGAGGAAAACGGCCCGACAGAAGAAATTAATGAAAAATGTCCCGAGTGTGGTCATGATTTAAAAATTAAATTTGGTCGCTTCGGTAAATTTTTGGCTTGCTCAAATTATCCTGAATGTAAATTTACCAAACCCATTATTAAATCAACTGGTGTTAAATGTCCTGAATGTGGCCAAGGCGAACTGGTCGAAAAAAGAACCAAAACCAAGCGCACCTTTTATGCTTGTTCAAATTATCCCAAATGCAAATTTGCCTTATGGTCTAAACCCAACGGAGAAAAATGTCCGCAGTGTGGCAGTTTGTTAATTTATGGCACCCAAGATACACTCCGTTGCAGTCATAAAGACTGTAAATTTACTAAAAAAATAAACTAATTTTATGTCATTAAGTTTAGGTATTGTGGGCCTGCCCAATGTCGGTAAATCTACACTATTTAAAGCCCTAACCAAAAAACAAATTGATATTGCCAATTATCCGTTCTGCACCATTGAACCCAATGTTGGCATTGTCGAAGTGCCTGATGTGCGCTTGCAAAAATTAAGCCAAATATCTCAATCAACTCAAACCATTCCAGCTGTGGTGGAATTTGTTGATATTGCCGGCTTAGTTGAAGGTGCTAATAAGGGCGAGGGTTTAGGTAATAAATTTTTAGCTAATATTCGTGAAGTTGATGCGATTGTGCATGTCGTCCGTCATTTTACTGATCCGAATGTTATTCATGTTAACGGAAAAATTGAGCCCACGCATGACATTGAAATTATTAACACTGAATTAATTTTGAAAGATTTAGAAACTTTAACTAAACGTCAACAAGATTTAGCTCGTAAAGCCAAAGGTCAAATCGATAAACTTGAAAATCAACAATTAAATGTTATTAATAAAATTTTACCAGCAGTTGAACAAGGACAATTAATCGAAAAAATTGAATTAAATTTGGAAGAAAAAAAAGCTTTGCGTGATTTAAATTTATTAACTATCAAACCGATCATTTATGTTGTTAATGTTGATGAGCAAAATGTTAATCAAAAAATCACTTTACCCAACATTGAAGCTGAAAAAACTTTAGTTATCTCGGCTAAAATTGAAGCCGAACTATCAGAATTAAACATCGAAGAGAAACAAGCTTATTTACAAGAAATTGGCTTACAGCAAAGCGGCCTAGATAAACTTATTACCACTGGTTATCAAATTTTAAATTTAATTACTTTTTTTACTTCTGGCCCTAAAGAGACTCGCGCCTGGACAGTTGAAAAAAATTCTACCGCTCCTCAAGCCGCCGGAAAAATCCATACTGACTTTGAAGCTAATTTTATCCGTGCTGAAATTTGTCATTGGCAAGATTTTGTTAATTATGGCGAACAAGGTTGTAAAGATAAAGGCTTAATGCGTCTAGAAGGCAAAGACTATATCTTTCAAGACGGTGATACTGTTTATTTTAGAGTTGGAAAATAAAATTAGTTAAATTAAAAAAGACTAGCTTCTAAAGTTAGTTTTTTGTTTTTAAACTATGATTTAATTTTATCCCAAACGCTTTGAATAATTTCCCAACCAAAACCGCGTTGAGCTAAATAACTAGTTAATTTTTGATAATGTTTTGATTTATCTTGTGGCTTAAGTCGAGCTATTTTTTTTTGAGCTAAAACCGTAGCTAAATTTAACTCTTCATCACTTGAATAATATTTTTTTAAACTTTGTTCTATTAGCTTATGATCAATGCCTTTACGATAAAGCTCTTGTTGAATTAAAAACCGACCGCGCGGTGAATTTAATTTACGGTCTTCAATCCATTTACGGCAAAACTCCTTGTCATCTATTAAATTTAAATCAATTAAACGCTTTAAAATTTTTTCTATAACTTGATTATCAAATTCTTTTATTTTTAACTTTTGAATAATTTCAGCTTGACTTCTTGGTCTAATTCTTAGCCATAAAAAAGCTTTATTTAAAGCCTTAGACTCTTGTTCTTTATTGATTAATTTTTGTAATTCATCAGCTGAAATTTTTTGCCCCTGATAAATACCCGTATCAATTAAAGTCTGTTCTGAAACGCCACAACAAAACTCATCATCCACAAAAACATTAAAACGAGTCTGTCTTTTTTTTTGTTCTTCGATTTTAGTTATTTGTGGCATAAAACTATTTTTTAAACATCAATATCTCGCGCAACACTCCCTTGCCCCGCCGTGAATAAATTATTGAACCACGTGAGGTAATTTTCATATCTTTCTTTTGTTTAAATTCCTGTGGCAATAAGTCTAGCTGCTTAAAATCTAATTCCGTAACTTGATCTAAAATATTTAATTTAAATTCTTGTTTTCCTAAAGTAAAAATCGGCCAGACCATCACTATCTTCCCACCCGGTTTTAAAACTTGTTTAAATTCCTTAAAAGCAACTAAATATAATTCTTCTAATTCTATGATTAGCTTTTCTAAATCGTAACGCTGGCGAGTTGGCCCTAAATATGGTTCAGTCACAATTGCGTCTATTAAATTATCTTTAATTTTAGAATTTAATTCTCTAACATCACACTGAAAAATATTTTCATCTAAATCAAAATTAAAATTAAATTTTTGGATCAACCATTTTAAATTCTCCTGAGCTTTATCAATAGCTTGAAAATCCACATCACAACCCATCACTTTTTTATAGCCTAAAACTACAGCTTCTTGCAAAATTGTACCGCAACCACAAAATGGATCTAATAAAGTCTGATCTGTTTCTAAATTTGCTAAATTAATCATCATTTTGGCTAATTTGGGAGGCATAACGCCTGAAATCATATCGCGTTCTGGTCGTTGAAAATCACGATAGCCGTATTCAACAAAATCTTGAATTGCCAAAGTTTGACCAAGATAATTATTATTTAAAAAACACAATTCTATACCGCGTAAACTGACTAACTTATTTTTTTTAACAATAACTGAAGATAAAATTGGTTGTGTACTAGCCACAAAGCGACTATTTAAATTTTGGTTTTTGAGCTGATTTTTAATTTCCAAACCTATTTTTTTTAAATCTAGCTTAGTTGCACTGTAATTACTTAAACCAAAATAAATTTTGTTACTTTGATTTTTAATATGCTGTTGAATAATTTTAGCCAGATCGGCAGATTTAAATTCAATCGCCTTAGAAATAATTTGTCCTATTTTAACACAACCGCCTAGTTGTTGAATTAATTTGTCCGGCAAAATTGATTGCTTTAAATCTAAAATTAAAATATCTGTTGATAAATTAACTAGCTTATATTCAATTTTGGCTTGATTTAAAACCTGTAAAATTTCAGCTACCGACAAGGTCGGCGTATTGCCTAATTCAAAAAAATACATAATTATATTTTAAAAAATAAGTTAAAATAACTATTCACACGCTTTCCACTTTTAAACTCTTGATTTATTTTTTTATCTATGCTATGATGCGTCAACAAGCTAATAACTTAACATAATTAATTTAAATAGCCAATATGCTTTATCATTTAGTTTACCTTATTGCGAGTTCTTATCCGCAGGAAAAAATTAATCAAATTTCTGACCAAATTGATAAATTAATTCAAGACCATCAGGGTGAAATAATTAAAAAAGTCAATTTAGGAGAAAAACACTTAGCTTATCCAATTCAAGGTGTAGCTAATGGTTATTATACCTCTAATTTTATTAAATTAGAAGTCGAACAAGTTAAAAGTTTAGAAAAAAAATTAAAAGAGCAAGGTGAAATCCTTAGATTTTTGATTACCAAATGGTCAGGTGAAGTTCCAGGTGATAAAAAAGAAAAAGCCTTAGAAGAAACAAAAGACATCTCCAAGTCTCAAACAGATTTAAATACTAATACGCCAGAGCAGCCAGAACCAATTGCCGAAACTACTGAAGCAACTGAAATTGTTTTAGATGAAGACTCTCCCAGTCAAGACAATAAACCTGTTAAAAAAAATAATAAAAAAGAAGACAAAAAAAATCTTGACGATACTCCCCTTGATGAGTTATTAGATATTTAATTTATATTTTTAAAAAATTTATTTAATCTTTAAAATAAAACTCTATGGATTTAAATAAAGTTTCTTTGATCGGTCGCTTAACTCGCGATCCCGAAACTCGCACTACTCCACAAAATGTCAATGTGGTTTCTTTTGGTTTAGCTACCAATTTAATTTGGACTGACCAAAGTGGCAATCGCCAAGAAAAAGTTGAATACCATAATCTCGTTGCTTGGCGTAAACTGGCCGATATTTGTTCACAATATCTCCACAAAGGTGACCGCATTTATTTAGAAGGTCGTTTAGAGACTCGTTCCTGGGAAGATCAAAATGGCGCTAAACATTCGCGCACGGAAATTGTTGCTCAAAATATGATTATGCTAGATACTAAGGGTGGTAATAATTCAAACCGACCTTCAGCCCCAGTTGATTCTACTCCAAGAGAAGAAGAAATTAATGTTGAAGAAATTCCATTTTAATTAATATTTATCTGTAAAAAAACTGATTATGTTTAGAAAATCAAAGTCAAAATCTGCTAAAAATTCACAAGGGTGTTATTTTTGTTTAAATAACGCTGAAGAAATTGACTATACCAACGTTGATGAAATTCGTCGTTTTACTTCACCTTATGCTAGAATTTTACCTCGTCGTAAAACTGGTATCTGTGCTAAACACCAACGTAAATTTAGCCAAGCCGTTAAACGCGCACGTTTTATGGCTTTATTACCCTTTATTAAAAGATAATTTATGTTACTCTCACTTAATGCGGTTCGTAAGGGTCACATCATTATCCTGGATGGTCAGCCCTATTTAGTTTTAAATACTCAACACTCCCACATGGGACGTGGTAAGGCGACTTTAAGATTGAAGATTAAGAGTTTAATCGATGGTAAAGTTTTAGATCGAGGCTTTAGTGGCAATGATAAACTCGAGCAAGCTGATGTTACTACTAATAAAGCTAGTTTTTTGTATAAAGATGAAACTGATGCTTATTTTATGGACGTTCAATCTTACGAACAATTTTCAATTAGCTTAGATCAGGTTGAAGATAAAATTAATTTTTTAACCGAGGGCACAGAAATTAATATAGTTATTTTTGAAAATAAACCTATTGATATTGTCTTACCGCCAAAAATTAGTCTGAAAGTAGTTGAAGCAGCTCCAGGTGTGCGTGGCGATACTGCTCAGGGTAGTGTTAGTAAACCAGTGACTTTAGAAACTGGTTTAATTATCAATGCCCCACTTTTCGTCAAAACTGGTGATACTATTAAAGTCAACACTGAAACTGGCGAGTATGTCGAAAGGGTGTAAAACACAACAACATAAACATTTAAAAATACGAAGGCGACATTCCGGAATGTCGCCTTCGAAAATTTTGCGACAACCAACAAAAAATGTGAAAATGGCTATTATCACCTTCATACAATATCAAATCAAAAAAGATCTGCGAAGGCAAATCTTTTTTTTTATTTTTAATTTTACTTTTTGTCTTCTTTCTCAGCTTCTTTAACTGCTTTGATTACATCTTTTTTAAGCTGAGTAACTATTTTCGAATTCGCCCTTAAAAATTCACGCACATTCTCTTTGCCTACGCCCAACTTATTTTCTCCATAAGACAGGGTATTACCACTTTTTTCGATTACTCCATGTTTACCACCTAAATCAATTAAATCTCCAGTCAAAGAAATGCCCTCGTTATACATAATATCAAATTCACAAGTTCTAAAAGGTGGCGCGACTTTATTTTTAACTATTTTAACTTTAACTCGATTACCAACCGTCTGCTCGCCTTTTTTAATTTGCGCTGCGCGTTTAACTTCGATTCTAACTGAAGAATAAAATTTTAATGCCATACCGCCAGTCGTAGTTTCTGGATTACCGAAAAATACTCCAATCTTCATGCGAGTTTGATTAATAAAAATCACCACGGTTTTAGTTTTAGAAATTATGCTCGCTAATTTTCTTAAGGCTTGAGACATTAATCGCGCTTGTAAAGCCATATGATGATCACCCATTTCGCCTTCAATTTCAGCCTTAGGCGTTAAAGCAGCCACCGAATCAACAATAATTACATCAATGCCATTGGAACGAACTAGGGTTTCAACAATTTCCAAGGCCTGTTCACCAGTGTCTGGTTGTGAGATTAATAAATCTTCAATATTAACTCCGATTTTATCAGCATAAGACGGATCCAAGGCATGCTCGGCATCAACAAAAGCGCCTACCCCGCCCAGCTTTTGAACCTCAGCTAAAACATGTAAGGCTAAGGTAGTTTTACCCGACATTTCCGGACCATAAATTTCAATAATTCTGCCACGAGGCACACCACCAATTCCCAAGGCCAAATCTAGAGATAAACAACCCGTTGGCACGGCTTCAACATCCATAACTCTAGCTTCTTTAAGCTTCATTATTGATCCTTCACCAAAACGTTGACGAATTTGTCTAACAGCTTCTTCGGCTGCTTTGACTCGACTAGCCACTCTGTCTTGATTTTCGTTTAACTCATCTTTTTTATTAACCATATTTTTATCTTTTAAAAAATTAATTAATCTAATCTGATAATTTTTTTAAAAATTTGATTATGTTTACCATTATCACTAACCACACTCGCTTGAATTAAATTTGTCCCCAAACTTAAATTTAAATTACAAGTAAAATTACCATCACTGTCAGCTCTAACTGGTTGATCATTAACAAAAACTAATATATTTTTTTCTGTCTGACCAATGATTTGAATCTTTTCTTCGGCTGTTTGAATTTCATCTTGAATTAAATTAGTAATAGCTAATTTAGGTGTTTGATCGGCCTCAACAGCTGAAACTAAAATATAGCCCAAAACTAACACAACAACTAAAGCTAAAGCTAAATTACGCATCAATTGTGGCGTCCAATGAATATCAATTTTAAATTTGGGGATTTTTTTAAATTGATTAAACATGACTTGCTGTAAACCCCTTTCTTGATCATATAATTTCATCATTTTATCTACTGCCAGGCCTAAAAACTGAGCATATTTTTTTAACCAATTACGTGTATAAACCTCGCCAGGTAATTTAAAATAATCACCATTTTCTAGGGCCATTAAATACTCTTCTGAAATATTAATTTTTTGACTGATTTTTTCAATCGATAATTCTAAATCAAAACGCGCCTGAGTTAATAAATCACCAACACTTTTATCAACTTTTATTTTTTTAACTGTAAATTTGTGTTGCATATTTATTATTCTTCATAATATTCTTCTCCGTCATCCTCCTCTGTCTCTTCTATATTTTCATCTTGATGATTAGCTATATATTCGTCAGCTGCTAAATATCCATCCATCTCTTCTTTGCCAATTAAAACGTCTCGTGGCTTTGAGCCCATCGGCGGACCAATAACACTTTCTTCTTCTAGCAAATCTAATAAACGTGCAGCTCGAGCATAACCAACCCTTAATCGTCGTTGTAATAATGAAGCTGAGGCTTTTTGAGCTTGAATGACCACTTCCTTGGCCTGTGGCAACAAATCATCGCTTTGATCATTTTCTCCGGGCAAATAAGATGATGTTTGATTGGGTCGTTCAACTACTTCTTCAATATAATCCGGGTCACCTTTTTCTTTTAAAGAGTTGACTATCTTTTTAATTTCTAAATCACTAATATAAGCACCTTGTAAACGTTTAGGATTGGATAATTCAGCTGATAAATATAACATATCGCCTCGGCCCAATAATTTTTCAGCGCCAGAAGTGTCTAAAATTGTTCTGGAATCAACTTTTGAAGCTACCGATAGAGCAATTCTTGACGTTACGTTGGCTTTAATTAAACCAGTAATAACGTCTACTGACGGACGCTGAGTGGCCATGATTAAATGAATACCAACCGCTCGAGCCATTTGAGCCAAGCGAATAATGCAAGCTTCGACTTCCACGCCAGCGGCCGCCATTAAATCGGCCAACTCATCAATCACAATTACAATGTAGGGCATTTTTTCTTCATTGTCATTGTTATAACTTTCAATATCTCGTTTACGGGCTTGAGCTAATTTTTCAAACCGGCGTTCCATTTCCAAAATCGCCCATTTTAAAGCATTAACTGTTTTTTCAACATTGGTAATCACCGGCGTAATTAAATAAGGAATATCATTATAATCAACCAGTTCTACACGCTTAGGATCAACTAAAATTAATTTTAAATCATCGGGTGAATTTTGATAAAGCAAGCTTAAAATAATAGTATTTAAACATACGGTTTTACCTGTACCTGTCGCCCCAGCGACTAATAAATGTGGCATTTTAGCTAAATTAGCCGTCCAAGGGTGGCCAGCCACATCCTTACCCAAACAAATAGTTAAGTTGGATTTACGATATTTAAAATCATCATTTTCTAAAATTTCACGCAAGCCTACGCGCGCGACATCTTGATTGGGGACTTCAATGCCCACGAGTGATTTGCCAGGAATTGGTGCTTCAATTCTAATTGGATGAGCAGCTAAAGCCAAGGCTAAATCATTGTGTAAGGTTGTAATTTGAGATAATTTTACCCCTTCAGATGGTCGCAAAGTATATTGAGTAACTGTCGGTCCAACTTTAAAATCACCCATTTCTACGTCAATGTTAAAATTACCCAAGGTCCGTTTAATAATAATTTTATTAGCTTCTACATCTCCCTTACTTAAAGCTTTTTCATTTAAATTATCTAAAAGATCGATCGAAAAATAAAAATCTTTTTTAGGATATTTACGTTCTTTGCGAGTTAAAACTTGAACTGTTTCTTGTAAAATATTTTTAGATTTTTCCGATAACGAATCTGCGTTGTCGGTTTGAATAACATCGGCCTGATTATTTTCTTGATTAATTTGTTTCTGTTGCTGATAAATTTTTTCTTCTTGATCAACCTGCCGATCAATTTTAAATCTTTGCCAAAGCTGATTAAATCCATACCAACTATATTTAATTCTATCCAATAACTCATGCAAAGATATATTGAAAATAACTAAAATAGAAACTATTAACAGGCCGATAAAAACCGCCAAAGTCACCCACAAACTGCTAATTTGACGCAATGGATAAACTGCAAAAAATCCCAAATAGCCACCACCCATACCTTCATTTAATAAAGATTGCATACGTTCATATTGGATGAAAGATTCTAAAATTCCACTCATGGCTAATATAAAAATCAGTAAACCCAAATAATTATGCGGTTTCAAGTGCGTTTTCTTTAATAATAACAATGAAACGCCGATTAAAACCATTGGGACCATCCAGGCTCCCCAGCCCAAAATTAATCTTAAAAAAGCGTCGATATAAATTCCGGCTCGGCCACCTTGATTAATTAAGGCTAATAAACTAATTAGGCCCGTCATAAACAAAAATATAACCAAAATACCCTGCCAAATTTCTTGACCCAAAGTAAAATCTTGAATAAAATCATTTTGGCGTTTTTGCTTACTCTTTTTGTTTTTAATTCCTGTTTTTTTCTTTTTTACCATAAATTTAATATATATTTAATTTTAGCATTTTTAAAGAATAAGATAAAGGGATATATAATTTTTAAATTTTTATTTACAATAAAAAAGAATCCCGCTCATCGCAGGATTCTTTTTTAAAAAATCTATTAATTACTTTTCATCTTCATCCAAAACCCGAGCCGGAATCAAACCACCAATAATGACGTTTTCTTTTAAACCATGTAATTCATCGACTTTACCGGTAATGGCTGCGTCAATTAGAACTCGTGGAGTTTCTTGGAAAGAAGCAGCCGCCAACCAACTTTCAGTTGATAAACTAACTTTACTAATACCTAGCAATAAAGTTTTAATTTTAGGTAATTCTTTGTTTTCCTTTTTTAATTTTTCACAAATCTCCAAATAAGTTGATTTGGTAATAATACTGCCAGTTAATAAATCTGATTCGCCGGGTTCTTCAATTCTCACCCGTGAAAACATCTGACGAGCAATTAATTCCACATGTCGATCATCTAATTTTTGGCCTTGATAAGAATAAACTTTTTTAATTTCCTCAATAATGTATTTTTGGGTTGCTTCCTCACCTTGAAGCTTAAATGCTTCCTGTAAATCTAAACTACCTTCTGACAATTGTTGACCTCTCGTAACTGTTTCACCTTCTTTAATTAAAATTTCATTGCGCAAAGGAATTAAATATTCTTTTTCGTTTTTTTGTGGATAGACAACCGTTAGTCTGTTTGGCGTAATTTTGATTTTACCTTCATGTTGACTAATAATTTTTTTCTTGCCATTAACCATTAATAATTCACCCGCTTCTACTTGCTGACCATTTTTAACTTTAATCTGACTTTGACTAGCGCCCGATAAAAAAATGTCATATTTTTCTCCCTGATGTCCTTTGTATTCAACCAAAATTGTTTTTTGATATTTTTTATTTTCACTAATCTTTTTAATTTTACCGTCATCTTCAGCTAGCACACCTTTACGATTAGGTGTACGTAATTCAAAAATCTCTTCTACCCGAGGCAAACCTTGAGTAATATCTTTACCTAAAACACCACCCGTATGAAAAGTTCTTAAAGTCAACTGTGTACCAGGTTCACCAATTGATTGAGCTGCGACTACCCCAACAGCTGCATTCATTTTAACCATCTCATTGTAACCTAAGTCATAACCATAACATTTACGACAAATGCCTCGTTTATTTTTACAACTTAAAACTGATCTAACTCTAAGTTTTTCTAAATCTAATTTTTCAATTTCCGAAACTAAACTACTAGTTACTACCTCACCCTTTTTAACTATCACTTCTTTGGTTTTTGGATCCTTAATGTCTTCCAATACTGCTCGGCCGACCAGTCTTTCAGCTAAGGATTCGCCCATAGCCAAAGAAACTCTTTTAGTAATAATTACACCCTCGGTATCGCCGCAATCTTCACCTGAAATTAAAACTTCTTGAGCTACGTTAACTAAACGTCGAGTTAAATAACCAGCGTTAGCTGTTCTTAAAGCAGTATCAGTCAAACCCTTACGAGCACCATGGGTAGAAATAAAATATTCCAACACATCAAAGCCTTCTCTAAAACTGCTTTTAACTGGCAGTTCCATGGTTTCACCAGCTGGGTTAATTACTAAACCCTTCATACTTACCATTTGACTTACCTGACCGCGCGAGCCACGTGCTCCAGATTCAACCATAGTATAAACTGAACCATGCTTATCAATTAATTCCTGAGATAAATCAAATAAACGATCTTTAACTTCAACCCAAATTTCAATAATTTTCAAATGTTTCTCATCTTGACTTAATAAACCATCTGCAAATTGTTGTTCAATTAAAGCTACCTTTTCTTCGGCTTGGCTAATAATGCTTTCTTTTTCTGGAATGTCTGGTAAATCATCCATTCCCCAAGATGTGCCTAAGGTGGTTAAATATTTTAAGGTAATATTTTTAATTGTATCAACTAGTTTAGCTGTATCTTCTTTTCCATAAAAATGCATTGACTGAATTAAAATTTTCTTGATAGCTTTTTTATCAATTAATTCGTCATAATTTTTTAATTTCTCTGGTAAAATAATATTAAAAATTACCCGTCCAACGCCAGTTTCAATTAATTTGTCACCTATTTTTACTTTAATGCGTTCATTCAAACCAATTTTTTTATTATCATATGCCAATAAAACTTCCTGTGGCGATGAAAAATTTTTGATGGTTTGATTGGGTTGATCAATAATCAACGTCATATAATAACTTCCCCAAACCATATCTTTAGCTGGCGTAACAATTGGTTCGCCAGTGGCTGGTTTTAACAAGTTATTGCTTGATAACATTAATTCTTTAGCTTCTTTTTTGGCTTTTTCTGTTAAAACAATATGTACGGCCATTTGATCACCG
This sequence comes from Patescibacteria group bacterium, assembly GCA_028707495.1. NCBI lineage: Bacteria > Patescibacteria group bacterium. The sequence continues at coordinate 6,962 of JAQWAS010000011.1, read as the reverse complement.
TCAAAGTCAGCATTAAAAGCTGCACAAACCAATGGATGAATTCTCAAAGCCTTACCTTCAATTAAAATTGGTTGAAAAGCTTGAATACTTAAACGATGTAAGGTTGGAGCGCGATTTAATAGAATATGACTTTCTTTGGTAATTTCTTCTAAAACGTCCCAAACTTCTTTAACACCTTTTTCAATTAAAGTGTTAGCTGATCTAACATTATAAACATGACCTTGACGAATCAATTCGCTAATTACAAAAGGTTTAAATAATTCAATGGCCATGGTTTTGGGTAGACCACATTGATGTAAATTTAAATAAGGCCCAGCAGTAATAACTGAACGACCAGAATAATCTACCCGTTTGCCTAATAAATTGCGTCTAAAACGACCCTGCTTGCCTTTAAGTACATCGGCTAAAGATTTTAAAGCTCGTTTTTGACCAGTTGAAGCGGTGACTGTTTTAGTCCGTCGCGCGCTATTGTCGATTAAAGCATCGACTGCCTCTTGTAAAAGTCTTTTCTCGTTGCGACAAATAACTTCTGGTGCGCTCAACTCTTGTAATTTTTTTAAACGATTGTTGCGATTAATCACTCTTCGATAAAGATCATTTAAATCTGAAGTAGCAAAACGCCCACCATCTAATTGTACCATTGGTCTTAAATCTGGCGGAATAACTGGAATAGTAGTTAAAATCATCCAATCGGGTTTGACTTTATTTTTAATTAAAGCTCGGACTAATTTTAAACGCCGACGCACCTTTTTATAGTCAGGTGATTTGCGTGGAATATTTTCTAATTTTTCCTCAACCTTTTTAACTACTTTATTTAAATCAACCTTTTTTAATAATTCATAAATAGCAGCCGCACCCATTTGAGCTTCAAAAATATGACCATATTTTAAAGCCAATTCTCGATATTCTGCTTCAGTTAAAGTTTGATATTCGTGGACTTCTTGTAATTGTTTGCGACTAATTTTGAAAGCCCGTTCAATGGCTTCAACTTTTTTAATATAGGATTGGTCAATCATTTTAGCTAACTTGTCTTTGTCCTTATCTTCCTTCTTTTCAACCTCGATTAAGGCTTTTTGATATTCTTGTTTTAAGATTTTTTTCTTGTCTTTTTGCTCTTTAACTAGTTGTTCTTCAATTTCGCCTTTTAGTTTTTCATCGACATGCGTCACGATAAATTTAACAAAATAAATTACATCTTCCAGCTGACGGGCTGAGACTCCTAAAACTAAACTGACACGAGATGGTACTTTACGTAAAAACCAAATATGTGAAACTGGTGCAGCTAAATCAATATGACCCATGCGTCGACGACGTACAATACTCCGAGTAACCTCCACGCCACACTTATCGCAAATAATACCCTTATAACGAATTCTTTTGTATTTGCCACAAGCACATTCCCAGTCTTTAACTGGACCAAAAATCTTTTGGCAAAATAAACCATCACGCTCTGGTTTTTGGGTGCGGTAATTAATAGTTTCTGATTTGGTTACCTCACCGCAAGACCAGGCATGAATATCTTCTGGCGAAGCTAAAGTTAATTTAACCGCTTTAAAATCGGGTATCTCAACTCGCCGAGTAACTTCATCTAAATTTATTGTTTTGGTTGATGTTGGTGCTGGCATAAATATTTAAAATTTAAAAAATTAATTATTTTTATCTTCTTCCAAGATCTTGCCATCTTTATCGATTAATTTAATGTCTAAACATAATCCCTTTAATTCTTTAACTAAGACATTGAAAGATTCTGGCAAACTAATTTTATTAATCGGTTCACCTTTAATAATTGATTCATAGGCTTGAGACCGACCGGGCACATCATCAGATTTGATAGTTAACATTTCCTGCAAAATATGTGCGGCCCCGTAGCCCTCTAATGCCCAAACTTCCATTTCACCAAAACGTTGGCCACCAAACTGAGCCTTACCACCCAAAGGTTGTTGAGTAATTAAAGAATATGGACCAATCGAACGTTGATGAACAGCATGTTCAACCAAATGATTTAATTTCATCATGTAAATATAACCCACAGTAACTTTATTTTTAAATGGCTCACCAGTTCGACCATCATAGACAACCAACTGTCCATCGTCGGGCAAATCGGCCTGTTTTAATAAGTCTTTAATTTGACTTTCTTTTAAGCCATCAAAAACTGGTGTTGCAACTTTAATACCTAAGGTGCTGGCTGCCAAGCCTAAATGTGTTTCTAAAATCTGACCTAAGTTCATTCTGGAAACTACGCCCAAGGGATTTAAAACAACATCCAATGGAGTGCCATCTTTTAAATATGGCATATTTTCCACCGGCAGAATGGTTGATAAAACGCCTTTATTTCCGTGCCGACCGGCAAATTTATCGCCAGGTTGAATTTTTTGTAAACACGCAACTGTAACTTGAATAGTTTTAATTACACCAGGTGACAATTTATCACCTTGTTCGCGTGAAAAGATTTTAACGTCAACCACCTTACCGTGTTCGCCATGCTCTAAATATAATGAAGTATCCCGAATATCTTTAACCTTTTCACCAAAAATGGCTTTTAATAATTTTTCTTCAGCTGATAATTCAGTTTCACCTTTTGGTGTAATTTTACCAACTAAAATGTCGCCAGCTTTTACTTGAGCGCCGACAATAATAACACCCTCTTCGTCTAATTTGTTTAATTTTTCTTCACTCACGTTTGGAATATCGCGTGTCACTTCTTCTGCTCCTAATTTTGTATCACGCACGTCAACACTGTAATCATCAATATGAACAGATGAAAAAGCATCGCGTTGTAAAACTCGACTAGATAAAACCACCGCGTCCTCATAGTTCCAACCTTCCCATGACATAAAACCAACTAATAAATTTTGTCCTAAAGCCAATTCACCTTGATCCATGGCTGGACCATCGGCCAAAACATCACCAGCTTTAACCCTCTGACCAACTTCAACAATCGGTTTATGATTTAAACACGTTGAAGCGTTGGAACGGACAAATTTATCTAAATAGTAAGTCTTAACTTTACCTTTAATATCTTTGACTGATACGTGTAAAGCGTCAACGCTTTCAATAATACCATCTTCTTTATTTAAAATTAAATGACCAGAATTCGCGGCAGCTACCCCTTCCATACCGGTGCCCACGATTGGCGCTTGTGGCTTAATACATGGCACAGCCTGACGTTGCATGTTAGTTCCCATCAAGGCCCGATTGGCATCAGTATTTTCTAAAAATGGAATACATGCTGTACCAGTACTAATAATTTGTTGAAAAGAAATATCTGTATAATCTAACTCCGTCGGTGCACAAAACCCCGGCTTACCATAATGACGCATATCATAACCGTCACGCATAAAATTACCTGCTTGATCAATGCCATGATTGGCCGAAGCAATAATATATTTTTCTTCTTCTTTGGAATTTAAAAATTCAATTTTAGATAATAATTGTGGCTTAATTGGAATTCTTTCATAGTTAGTCTTGGTTAATTTTTGAGCGACACTGGCTGTAATTTCTTGACCAGCTTTTAAAATTAAATCTTTTTCTTGTGTCGGATCTTGATAAATATCTTTACTGGCAATTTTACCAACAGCAGCCGAACCGTCATTGGCCACATCTTTTAAAACTTTAAAATAAGGTGTCCGTAAAAAACCATATTCATCTAAATCACTATATAAAGCTAAATGACCAACCAATCCAATGTTTGGTCCTTCAGGTGTTGCAATTGGACAAATTTTTCCATAAAAACTACGATGAACATCACGCACTTCAAAACCAGCTCGTTCCCGTGACAAACCGCCAGGACCCATTAAAGAAATACGACGTTTGTGTTCTAATTCAGCCAAAGGATTAGTTTGATCCATAAATTGACATAATTGTGAAGACATAAAGAAATCACGCAAAACGCCAATAATTGGTTTAGGATTAACTAATTGGTTCGGTACTAAATCATTTAATTTCGCTGTACTTAAACGATCTTTAATAATCCTGATAGTTCTAGCCAAACCGACTCTTAAACGATTTTGAACTAATTCACCAACACCTCGAATACGACGATTATCTAAATGATCAATATCATCAGCTGGTTCTTGGTTATAATTTAAACGAATAACTTCACGCATAACACAAGCTAAGTCTTCTTTTCTAAAAACTCGCGTTTGTTCGTTGTTAGCCAATTCACCACCATAAAGTCTCGCGTGATGAGACGAATGAGCAAAACGTTGATTTAATTTATAACGTCCCATCTTGCCCAAATCATAACGTTCAAAATTAAAAAACATGGCGAAAATCAACGACCGCGCATTATCAGCGGCTGCTAAATCGCCAGGACGAATTCTTTTATAAACTTCGATTAAACCCTCGTCAGCATTGTGAGCTTTATCTTTAGCTAAAGTATTTCTAACATAACTAATAGGCTGATCTTTTTCTAAATCACTAAATAAATCTAAAATTTCATCATCGGTTTCATAGCCCATAGCGCGCAACATTGAAGTCGCGGCTACTTTTCTTTTCCGATCAATTTTAACCCAAATTACGCCGGCTGTATCGGTGACTAATTCTACCCAAGCGCCACGATTTGGAATAATTTCACCGCTGTAATAACGTCGGCCTCGACTGACAGTGGCATTAATAAAAACACCGGGTGAACGCATTAGTTGTGAAACTACGGCCCGCTCAATACCATTAATAACAAAAGTCCCCCTATCATTCATCAAGGGGAAATCGCCTAAATAAACTTCCTGCTCTTTAGATTTGCCAATTTTTTTGTTAACTAATCTAACTTTGACGCGTAAAGAAGCTTCATGGGTTAAATTTCGATTTTTAGCTTTGACTTCGTCAAACTTAGGTTCATCAAAAAAGTAATCAGTAAAATAAACTTCTAATCCGCGATCAACTGGATCGGTTACTGGAGAAATTTCTTTAAAAAGTTCGCCAATCCCTTCCTTTAGAAACCAAGCGTAAGACTCTTTTTGGATTTTTAATAAATCTGGTAAAGGATGAGAAATTTTTGGATTAGAAAAAAATTTACGTTGAGGAGAGCTTGAAGTCATATTTTTATAAAATAAATAATTTAGTTAAATTAACTAAAATCTACTCCTGATTTTAAAACCAGCAGTAAGGTTGAAAATTTTTAATTGTGAGTCCTTTTAAGTTTTAAAATAAATTTAAACTTAATTTTATTAAAACTATGTATATATTAAGCTTTTTTGGCTAAAATGTCAAGGCTAAATGTGTATAAAATAGCCTTTATTTTAAAAAAATAAAAAATGACCAAATTTGGCTTAAATAAAGCCTTTTAAAAAATTTTAATTTAAATTAAAAATAAAATAAAATTTTTGTCCACAATTTATCCACAAAATTGACTTGCTTCTTCTAAAATAATTTGCTTATCACTCCATTTCTGTGGTTGATTATTTTTACCCATAATAACATTCTCACAACCTTTACCTGACAAAACAATTATATCACCTTCTTGAGCCAATGCCAAACTTTTTTGAATTGCTTGCCGGCGATCCAAAATTTTATAAAAAGATTTTTCTAAATTATGCTTTTGTAAATACTCTTGAACACCCTGAGCTACGTCATCTATAATCTTCTGTGGATCTTCATCATACGGATCTTCATTGGTGACAATAATTACATCTGTATATTGAGCAGCCAAAGCGCCTAAAATTGGTCGCCTATTTTTGTCGCGTCCACCGCCAGCTGAACCTAACAAACTAATAATCCGTTGGGGCTTAAATAATTTCAAAGTCTGATATAAACTTTCCAAAGAAGAGGGCTCGTGAGCATAATCCACAAAAATTCTAAAGGGTTGATTGATGACAACTTCTTCTAAACGACCTGGTATATTTTTAAAATTTAATAAACTGTCTTTTATTTTATTTAACTCTATCCCCTGACTTAAAGCAACACAAAGGCTAGCCAAAACATTATAAACATTGAATACGCCAATTAAATTAATTTTAAAATCCACATCTTGAATTTTAAACTTCGAATAGGTTTGATCTAATTCTAAATTTTCAGCTTGAATTATTTTTAAATCTTGATTTGTATTTTTAAAATCTATTGATTGATTTTTAATTTTAAAACCATACTGCTCGTCGGTTTGATATTTTAAAAAATGTTCTGCGTTTTGATCATCTAAATTAATTACACTAACTTTATTAACTTTTTTATTTTTAAATTTTTTATGCGCCCGACAAGTTAAATTTTTAAAAAGTTTTTCTTTAGCTTGGCGGTATTTAACAAAACTACCATGCGACTCAATATGTTCCGGTGTTAAATTAGTTAAAACCGCTATATCATAATTAATACCCAAATGTCTAAATTGTTTAATCCCCTCAGAAGTTGTTTCAACTATGGCATAATCACAACCAGCTTTAACCATCTTTTTTAATAACTGTTGAATTTTAAAACGCCCCGGCATAGTCATTTTTAAATTATTAGGCCACTCTTGTTGATCTATTTTAAATTTAATACCAGAAGAAATACCAACCTTAAAACCAGCTTGCTCTAAAAGGTGACTAATAATCAAAACCGTACTCGACTTGCCCTTGGTGCCAGTCACGCCAATAACTTTTAATTTTCGAGAAGGACAACCATACAAAAAAGCACCTAGCCAACCCAACAACCAATGGTAAACTTGAAGCACAAATTGAGGTGTAATTTTCTTAATAATTTTTTTAAAATTCATTTGTTTTAAAAAGTAATTTATGATATTATAGCATATACAGAATGTAAATTCAATTATAAAAAAGCTTTATTTCATAACCCGTTTATGATTACAAATTTCGAGCCATTTTTTTGCTTAAATAAAAGCTTAATTCAACAGGTTTGTATAAACCCTGTTAGGCGAAATTCAAAACCTCGCCTTTAAGGAAGAGCCCGCTTTAGAAAGTGTTTTAAATCTATTACAATAACCATATATTATGAAGCTCAAAAATAAAATCATCGTTGTAACCGGAGCAAGTGAC
>JAQWAS010000010.1 GCA_028707495.1 Patescibacteria group bacterium | reverse complement strand
GATTAGGTTGTTAAATCATCGACCACGTAAAAGATTAAATTTTAAAACACCTTATGAAATATTTTATCAAAAGAAGTGAAATCAAAAGTGAAATTAAAAATGTTTCACTTTGGAATAGAATTCAGGAGGGAACGCTCATGCGCTCCCCTAAATTCTTTAAGGCAATTTAAATGCCTTATTTTTATTTACGATGAAAACGATCTGCCTCATCTTAAGGTAAGCCGGACTACGTCCCTCCTCGAGAAACAGACGCCTAGCTTTTGCAATATAGGCATCAACGTCCTTACGGCATTCCACAACCTCCGCATGTTCCGGGGTGACAAGACCCACCCCAATAAAAGCATCCGCTAAACAAATTCCTCCTGGCATTTTTCCTCCCTTAACTTTGTTAAAACTTATTTCCCACAGGTACAGACTACCAGTCACAATTGACTAGATAACTAGACCGCCGTAACTGATAGCCGTACCTGCGAAAAATAAATATAAAGATGGGAGGCGGTGAAAAAACTTTTTGTAATTTCACCGCCCTTAGTTTGGAAGGTGTATGGCAGGAAAAATGGGGTAAAAGAAGATTCAAAAATTATTTATGTACTATCTATATGTTAGCATATATTTTATTTCTTGTCAAGGGGATAAATAAAAAACCCGATATTCATCAGGTTAAAATTTTAAAAAATTATATTTAAAACGTATAATAAAAAATATATACCTCCCCAATTTTTTTTATTGGTTGACCGAAAATTTGGATTAAATTTTCCAACATTGCCACCTTGTCCCCCGTCTGCCACCACCGCTCCTCGGTCATGAAATAACATCCTTGGGTTTGAGTAATATCCATAGCTTGATAAATATAACGGATTGAAGGCTGACGTAGCATACCTTTAAATAAGCGCACTCGTTCCGGCTGACTATATTCTTTATAAACCGGAAAACCACCAGCTGTAATTTTTCTGGCTGAAACCATTTCTAAAGCTAATAATGGCCAAGTGTTAGCCAAAACACATTCCCGATCATTTAAATTATTTTTTAATTGTATATCTCGATATACATATTCTGCAGCTTTTAATTCGTCTCGCGTGACTATCTGTTCCATGGGTCCCGGACCCGAAGCTAAAACCGAAGTTACACTTAAACTCAAAATTAATAAAATTAAAACAGTTTTATATTTTAAATCTAATTTTAAAAATTTATTAAAAATTAATTCATACACCCCTCGACACAAAAGAATCAACATTAAAAAGGCTATAAATAAATCTAAACGCTTAACAAACAATCTTGAACCTTCCATTAAATACCAGCTGACATAATGATCAATTAAAAAAATTATTAACAGCCATCCCACTCCTCTACCCCATGATTTAATTTTAAATTTCCGCCAACCCCAGATTATTGTTAGCCACATTAATAAACTTATTAAGGCTGGCCACCATTTAAAATTTAATAATGTATTAGTCGTTAAATTTTCATTTGTTTGATTGTAAATAAAACTAGTCGATGTGATATCTAAATTTAAAAATGTTAATTGTCCCCAGCCCAACATTCTAGCCAACATATCACCACCAGATTTAATTATATAATTAAAATTTAGACCCATTTTAAAATTAGTAAAACCAGATAAAACATCTAAGATTGGTAAAATTAAGACACTTACGGTTAAAATTAAAATCATCAATACACGCCATTTTAAATTTAGATTCGCTGGTCGATATTTAAAAACAAACAACCAAGCTACGATAATTAAAATTAAAACTAAGTACAAAATATAATTTAAATATAAAAGTAGACTCAAAAAAATTGCTAAATATAAATTTAACTTATTTTTATTTTTAAAATAATTTAACCATAAAATTAAACATAATAAAAAAGCCACAAATCCATAAGCCACCGGTAAAGAACAATATCCATAAAAAATAAAAATATAAAAACAACTGCTAATTAGAGTTAATAATAAATTGTAACGTTTGTTTTCAAAAAAATAATCTCCCAAAATAAAAAATAAAATAGGGACAAATAAAGACCAAATTAAAATTCCAAACCACAAATCAATGTTAAAAATATCAATTTGCAACAACCAAGATAAAATTAATTTAATTGACCAAAAAGAACTATATGAAGTTTTATTGCCAACAACCAAAACGCTGGGGATTTTAAACGGACCAAGATTTGAATAACTAATTTCATCAACTCCAAACAAGGCCGGCTCATAAATTTGACCTTGTTGTAAATATTTTTCTGCCGCTATATGACGCCAACGATCGCCACCAAAACCAACTTGGTAAACAATTGGCACCACGGCATGAATAATTAAACTAAATAAAATTAAACCTAAGATTGCTGTGGTAATTTTTTTACACGATAGCAACCACCAACCACAAATTAAAACAATAATTAAATAAAAATATAAACTGATTGACGCAATTACTCCCCAAGGATTTAAAATAAAATTACCCGTCCGAGCTTGCCACAAAAGAAAAATGTAAATAATTAAACTTAAAAATAAAACGACATAACCCCAAATTTTAAATTTAAAAACTGGTTCCAATGCGGGTAATTTAACTTTAACTTGAGATAAATTATTTTTATAATTTAAGCACTCAGCCAAAATTAAATTCAAAATTAAAATTATTAATAGCCATATGGGTGTAATTTTATAAAACACGACCGCTGTTGCGCCACCTGTTGCAATTAAAATTAAACTCATCAGAACTCCCAGAAAAAATTTAAACCAAGTATTAATTTGCAAAATTTTAACTAAATAATTTCCCCATGCCCGACCACTTAGATAAAAATAGATTAAACTTAAAAAAACTCCCAACCAAATCAGATGCCAAGACTGAATATTAAAAAATAAAAAAAGACTGACCAACAGTCCAAGACATAAATTAATAATTTTAAATTTTGAGATTAACATAATTTATTCAGCAATTTTCAGACTAACTCCCCAATAGATATCTTGATTTAAACTATCCTCAAATATAAATTTTTGTTGATTGTTTTTTAAATTAACAATTTTTAAATCATCTGGATAACTCCAGCTCACCGGCCAATCGTAAGGAGAAATTAAAGTCTGTTGAAAATTAATATTCTTATTACCTGATTGTTTTTGAACTAAAATATTGTAAGAACTTAAATTGTCTGTTACTGACTGAGTTAGGCCCATTTTTTGACTAGCTATTTTAAACCAATTAGATTCTTTCAAAGTTTCAATCTGAGTTTGAACTTTAAACGGTAATTTATATACTAAAGTGGCTTGGGCTTGAGTACCAGGTTCTAAAATCATCCAATTGGCAAAAACCGTTTTGTTGTTTTCGACACCAATAAGCGTTCCCTTAGAATCTGCAATAGATTTATCTTCAAATTCAGCGACCTGAAAATCAATTTCGTTTTGGCCAGTCGTTTGATAAAAATTACCACCACCGGGCGGATTAAAACCTTGACTCTCCAATAGAATACTTCCCAAAGGCACATACACCCTAACGTAATCAATATTTGTCTGATTGGTAAAAATATCTTGCGGATCACCCTGGTGAGTACGTTTAATCTTTAAAGTATTAATCAAACTGCCATCAGCCTGAATTTCCGTAGTTAAATCTAAATCTTTATAAATTACCCCATCTGTTTTACCACCACGCAAATTAGTATCAACGACCATTAAATAATCCTGTGACGTTTCTTTTAAATTGCCCCCCCAACCTAAATTTAAAATTACTTCTTCAAACTCCGGTTTAGTTAAATAAAATTGAATGTTACGCTCAATTAAATTATTTTCTAAAACACCTAAAATTTTTAAAACCTCGGTTGAAGCATTTGGCTGTTGAAGTAAGTCAAAAATACGTTTTAATAGTTCGGGCGTTAAATCAGCGATAATTTTTTTAGGTTGATTGGCTTCTTTATTATAATCAATCTCAACCTCCTGTTGTAATTGATCTATAAAATTTAAACTATCGATTGTTTTGTTGTATTCAGACATCTCAATCGGACCGGTTAAAGTCAGCAAAGCAGCAACAACATCCATATTTAAACTAATAACTCCGTCTACGGTTGCCCCACCACAATCTTCATAAAATTGACTAATTTTTTGAGCTGAAGTCGGCCAATCTGGCCACCAATTAGCATCTTGGACTTCCCAACGTTGATTTACCATTAAAATTGGTTGTGGAGGCTGAATATTTTTATTTAAACCAGCCTCTAGATCATAAAAACCGCCACCGGGAATCTCTAAATTAATAATTCTACCTTGATAAAAATCAATCAGAGCATAACTCCCCATAAAACCACCCGTGGCTCTTAATTCGTTGCTATTTTGAAAAACTACTAAATATCTTTGCCAATCTTCATCACCCACCAATTGTGGTAAAATTTGAGTTAATTTTAAATATTTAGCAATATAATTTTCAACTCGATCTAATTCCTGATGCAACTGATCTAATTTAGCTTGATAAGCTGGGTCAAAATCATTTAAATCAATATAACTTAAATACTGATTACCCTCGTTCAACTTTTGATAAATTTTTTCTAAATTTTGATGTAAAATTTTTAAACGTTGACTAAAGTTTGGTTCAGTTAAATTTACATTTTCATCTGTAAAATTATAAATTTGACGACCATCAAAGTCAGTTGAAAAATCCTCAAAAGTCTGATTCAAATCCCGAACTACTTGTGTTAAGGCCAAACCAGCCTGAATAAAATTATTTGCCAGAGAACCCTTGTGACTGAGCTTGGTTAAAGAAGTTATAATTAAACCCCTATCTAATTGATTTTTTAAATCTAATAATTGCTCTTGAATTAAATTGGTTTGTTGACTTAACGCCTGAATATCTAAACGCTCCAGTGAAGTCTGCGCTTTTTCTAATTGATTCGGTAAGGTCGCACTTAATTCATAAAAGCCAGCTTTGGTTTGTTGATAATTACGATACAAACCAAAAAATTGAATTGGCACTACGATGAGTAAACAAATTATTACAAAAGTTAAAACTGGTTTTAAAAAAGTTTTATTTTTAAATATCTGCCACGACCAAATGATTTGTGTTTTAGGTTCAACCGGTCTTGCTTGAAAATATTTTAAGCGTGGTCGATAATTTATTATTTTGTTCCAAAATTTACGCCAAAAATATTTTTTTTCTCGTGGCTTAATAATTGTCTGACTAAAATCAACTTGCGGCAAAAATAAACTTTTTTCTAAATCTAGATTAGCATTGTCAACTGGTTCAAACCTATCAATCTCTTTTAAAATTGGTTCAACTTTTATTTCTTCAATTGTCGGTTCAATCACTGATATTGGTCTTAAATCAACTACAAAACCCGAAGGTTGAACCTTAGATTTAATTTTAACTTTATAAACCTTATTTTTCTTAACATGAGCTGTTGATTTTGACCGAATAATTTTAGACACTGATTTTGATGATAAACTGCTGGTCTTAGATGCTACTTTTTTGGTTTTGGTTTGAGTTTTTGATTTTATTTTTTTAACTGGCATTATTTATAGAATTATAAATTTCTACAATTTGTTGTGTTGCTTTTAACCAATTATATTGACTTAACAATTTTTGGCCATTAATTTTAAGCTGACGCTGTAAATCAGCATCTTGAATCAAAATATCTAATTGTTTTATTATATCATTTTTTTCAACAGGGTCAAAATAAATAACCGCATCTTTCAAAACTTCTGGTAAACAACTAGCCTGACTGCTGGCAACCGGTAAATCATATTGCATGGCTTCCAAAGGTGGCAAACCGAAGCCCTCAAATAAAGACGGAAAAACATAAATTAAACCAGCTTTATACAAACAACTTAATTCTGAATCTGACACAAACCCGGTGAAAATAATTTTATTTTTTAATTTTGGAAAGTCAATTTGAATATATTTTTGTAAACGTTGATAAAAATAATCTTTCTGCCCAACTAAAACTAAATTTAAATTCTGATGCTTAGCACTAATTTTATCAAAAGCCTTAATCAATATTTCCAAATTTTTATGCGGATAAGCTGCGCCCACATATAACAAATACGGTGTTTGAATTTTATATTTTTTTAAAATTTCATCAATTTGACTTTGGTTGATATTTAAATTTTTTTGATTTAATCCTTGATAAACTACTTTTATCTTATCTGCTTTAACTTTATAATGTTGTAAAATGTCTTTTTTGGTAAATTCAGAAACAGCCACAATTTTTTGTGATTTTAAAATAGCTTGTTTAATAACAAATTTATAAGCCTCAAGTTTAATTTTATATAATATGGGATTTAGGGTTGTCGCCCGTGAATCTGGAAAATGATGAATAATTAAATCATGAATTGTTACTATAAATTTCACCGGACAGTTGATTGGCACATTAAAATGCGGAAAATGCATCAAATCTAGTTTTAATTTTTTTATAATTTTAGGCATGACAATTTGTTCTTTCAATGTGTACCATCTGACATCAGCTAAAACTTTGGTAAAATTAGAATTTGTTGGTTGATACTCATCAAAATTCTTTTTGGTCAAAAAAATAAAATACTGGTTGTTTTGATCAACTTTTTCTAAATGAGTAATTAATTGTTGAACGTAACGACCCAGGCCCCTGTTTTTAGGACCATAGAGTCGCGCGTCGATGCCTACTCGCATAATATTGTTATAAAGTAAAACTTATTTAGCTAATTTAATAATAAAATATTTGACTCTCGCCACCTCACCAACTAGCGTAGCGGTTGGTTGAGGTGGTCAATGCCGATTCGCATAATTTTTTTTATAAATTAAACTTATTCAACAACTGTCATCCTAAATTAAAATTGTCATCCTGAATTTGTCTTTGTCATCCTGAATTTATTTCAGGATCTTTAATTAAGTTGAACGTTTTTTTACTGGGATAAAGTACAAAGTATTAATAGATTCTGAAACATCTTCCGATTTGGCGGACTAGAGTTCAGAATGACACTAGGTCTTGACAAAAAATATAATATACGCTAAGCTTAAAGAAAATCATCGCTATTTAAAAAACTAATTAAGGAGGGAAAATGAATCTTTCTAAAAGGGTAAAGCGATTGATTATAATAAATTTTATTATAATAATCGTTTTAGTAATTATCGGATTCTCCATTTCCATCAATGGAAAAGATAATGGCTTATTTAAAGACAATCTGGCGTGGTTCGGTGTCTTTTTACCTAGCTTACTTGCGGGAATATACTTCGGGAGTATCGGCTATTCCGTCATCGTTAAGGACGACGGCTGGTTCTCAGAAATTTTTATTTGGTGTACCGGTTTAGCCTTCGGTTTTATTCTGGGATCGGGCGAGGGTTTGGCTGTCGGTTTAATCGGCTCTTCAAGCTATATGTTCTGTGCTACTTTACTGATCGGCGTTGCTTATCTCTTTAAAAAACACTTCAGGGCTGAAATAACCGAAGCATAGTGATTCTCAAGTTTGCCTCGCATTTAAAAATGCGGGGCCCTTTTTTATTTTAAAATATCTAAAAATCAATCCAACCACCCCTTCCCCCTCCTTTAAAAGGAGGGGAGAAAAAATTATCAACCTTAATTATTCTAAATGACTTAAATCATTATAAACAACCACTGTTATCCAATTTTATTTTTCAAAAATCTTTAAAATATCTTGCGCTGTCTTTTGCCAATCAAATTTTTTAGCTTGAACTAATCCTTTTTCAATTAAATCTTGCTTCAAGTCCGAATTTTGTAAAATTTGATCAATGGCCTGGCTTATTTCCATTATATCATATGGATCAACTAACAAGCCAGCTGAATCAACTACCTCGCCCAGCGACGAAGAAAAACTACTTACCACCGGACAACCACAAGCCATAGCTTCCAGGGGTGGCAAACCAAAACCTTCGTAAAAAGACGGATAAACAAAAACCTGCGCTAAATTATATAAAGCTGGCCTATCTCCATAATCCACATAACCCAAAAAATGGATTTTATCTTTTTTAAAACTTTTTTGAGCTAAATTAAATATTTGACGATATAACCACCCCGGTTGCCCGGCTAAAACCAAATTAACGTCTGATTTAATTTTTTCAAAAGCCTGAAGCAAACCAATCAAATTTTTCCTAGGTTCTAAATTACCCAAATATAAAATAAAATTGTCTGGTAAATTATATTTATTTTTAACTTGTTGCAAAACTGTTTGATCTTCTATTTTTTTAAAATCTTGACTTACGCTTGGATAAATAACATTGATTTTTTCTTTATTAATATTATATAAATCAATTAAATCCTGTTTTGTGTTTTGTGAAACAGCTATAATTTGATCCATATTTTTAACTAACTTTTGGGTTTTTAAAATTCTGTGCCAATAACGTCTTTTAAATGAAAAAAACTCTGGATAAATTTCAAATGACAAATCATGCACAGTGATGATTTTTTTAACTTGGGAAGATAAATTGGCAAAATGAAAATTAGGTAACCAAAAGATATCAACCCCACCGACTAATTTATCTAAATATGGCTTTTTAAAAAAATTTTGTTGAAAATTAAATAGTTTATTGGGTTGATGATGACCCACAAATTTAACATTATTATAATTCCAATTTGGTAAAATATGATCAACTTTTTTAAAAGAATTGTAAAATAAAAAATATTGATTGTGCTGATCAATTTCGAATAAATTATTTAAAACATTAAAAACATACTCGCCCACTCCTGAACGATTTTTATCCATTAAGCTCCGAATGTCGATACCAATACGCATAATAATAAATTACAGGTTAAACTTATTTAACAAAAAAACATTGAAACATCTGATTCTCGCCCCGTACTGGAGCGCAGCGACTAGTATGGAGTCGATACCAATACGCATAATGTTATTTTACCACAGATTTAATTTTATAAAAAATAAAAAACCGGTTAGTTTAATGTCATCAATAGAATGAATTAAATCTAACCGGTCTACCCTTATCGGCTGAGTAAGACTCTTATTTTCTCATAAGTCAAACTTGCTCCAAAAGGCAAAAAATTTTCAAAGACGCTAGGTAAACCCAGACATCACCCTCCTTTGGTGCCTTAATTTTTGTTGCAACTTAAATAACTCACTTTAATAGACTTTGGTTTTGAATCTGCCAAACCAGAATTCTTCTGTTTTGAATTCTTGGGTTTTAGTAAACCCAGTCTTGAACAATTAGCTTGTTATTTAGGCTTTTTTGTTATTTAAGGCCATTAAAATGAACATTAACTGTTAACCATGCCAAGATGGCAAAACATGTTTATATTCTAAAGCTTTAATTTAAAATTGACAAGTGGATAAAAAAATCCTCCCCATTGGACTTGGGGAGGTTGTTCGGCACATTGATAGTTATCTAGTGCCGACGGGCCGATGAATTTCACTTCGGAATGTAATAATGTTTGCTGGAACAATCCAGTCAAAGTTGGGTTTTTATCAGGGCCAGACCATTTGTTTCATGGTCAGCCCATACTTTCGTAAAATTTACTAAGCACGATATTTCTCCTTTTTAAGAGTTGTCGAAAAAATGTACATATAACCACGATATGGTCGAAAGCAAGTAGAAAGTGTAAAAATTAATTAGCGCATGTTGATCGTGTCTCCTTTCGGCAAATTGTTTGGTAATAGTACAACGGGGTGATTTGAGGTCACCGGTCCCCGAATCGTGTCGATGTTGACGAACTTGGCATAATTGCCAAAAAGCTATCGTCGTATACGTTATCGAATTATCGAAGGGGGACCGGTGTTCTTCCGGTCGAAGGCAAGATGATTCGGTTTGTCCGAAAACTCCTGGTTTTACAACCAGAAGGTGCCATAGAATGAATAGAATGACCGGAGGGCTTGATTATAGGTCCTCGTAATCGAGGAGGCGGACGTAAAATTCGCGCCAGCTAGGAGATTGACTCCAGAGGGTCGGAGGCTAAACAGCCTCGGACCTGGGGCGAAATATCGTTTGAAAATCGTCCGCTGGATAAAAACAAGTTTTTATTTCCATCCAGCGAACGATTTTATTTTTTTCAAAGATCATTATATTATATATACTAGCATATATAAAATTATTTGTCAAGACATGGGTGTGGATAACTTAAATTAATTTATCTTGCCATGCCCGATGAATAAAATCTTTAATTTCTTTTTCAAATCTTTCTCGACTAAATTGCTGAGCATGTTCTTGAATAACCCGCGAACTAAAATCTTGTGGATTAAAACGAATCACAGCTTCAGTTAAAGATTCCCAGGTTGGTTCGTTAAAAAATACACCAGTCTCCCCCGCCTTAACTGTTTCCATTGCCCCACCAGCTTTATAAGCAATAACTGGTCGACCGGCTGCCATACTTTCAACTGCTGTAATACCAAAATCTTCCTCTTGCGGATGAATTAAAGCTTGAGCTCGTGCCATATATTGAGCTTTCACTTTGTCAGATACACCACCCAAAAATTCAATATTATCTTTGGCGATTTTTTTTAATTTAGCTTCCTCCTCGCCCACCCCAATAATTTTTAATGGCATACGTAAACGGTTAAAAGCCTTAATAGCTAAATCAACCTTTTTGTATGGTCGTAAACGCGAAACAATTAAAAAATATTTATCTTGTTTGGGCTGAATTTTAAATTTTTCAACTTCGACCGGCGGATAAATAACATGACTATCTTTATGATAATATTTTTTAATGCGCTGAGCGACAAAATTTGAATTAGCAATAAAATAATCTACGCGCTGAGCCGCAGACTGATCCCAACTTCTAAGTTGATTTAAAATTAACGGTAAAACTTTTTTAATTACTTTATTTTTAGTCACCTCTTCAATATAATTATGCGTGTCCGTCCACAAATAACGAGTCGGTGTGTGACAATAACAAACATGAATACTACCAGGTTTAGTGATCACACCCTTAGCAAAAGCCGAAGCATCCGACAAAACTACATCATAATTATTTAAATTTAACTGTTCAATGGCTGATGGCATTAGGGGTAAATACCATTTAAATTTTGAAAATGCCCAAGGTAAATTTTGGATAAAAGACGTTTGGATGTTTAAGTCTTTAAAAAAATCATTTAATCTTTTCTGATCGTAAATTAAGGTATAAATCGGCGCTTGAGGAAAAATTTTATTAAAACAAAAAAGAACCTTTTCAGCTCCTCCAATTTGATTAAGATGGTCATGGACTAAAGCAATTTTCATAGAATTCGTAAATTTGTAGATTAGTGTTATTTATAAATTCGTATTACGCTAACAAGCCGATTTTTTACTTAAAACAACTGGCAAGGTTTTGAATAAAATTCTTAAATCCAAACCCAATGACCAATTTTCAATATAAAAAATATCCAAGCGATACTCATCTTCAAAATTTAAATCTGATCGTCCTGAAATTTGAGCCATACCCGTAATACCTGGCTTAATGCCCAATAAACGTTTGTGATGTTTTTCGTATTTAGAAACTTCTTGCGGTTCATGTGGACGTGGTCCCACTAAACTCATTTCACCTCTTAAAACGTTCCACAGTTGTGGCAACTCATCAATACTCGTTCGACGAATAAATCTCCCTACGCGTGTTACTCGTGGGTCATCTTTAATTTTAAATAAAGGTCCCGAACGTTCATTTAAGTACATTAAATCTTGTTTCATTTGAGCTGCATTTTTAACCATGGAACGAAATTTTAATAATTCAAATTTTTTATGTTTTTGACCAATTCTATCTAATTTAACAAAAACTGGTCCGGCCGAATCCAATTTTATAATTGTGGCCATAATTATAAAAAATGGACTTAATAATGTCAGACCTATTGTTGATAACAATATATCAAAAAAACGTTTAATAATTTTTCCCCAGCCATCTAAAGGTGTACGTTTAATTTCAATAATTGGTACTCCAGCAATGGTATCAATCGCAATATTGGAGGTTTGAGTATTGAATAAATCAGCCGCATAACGAAATATAATATTATGTTCATCGCAAAAGTCCAAAATAGCTAATTCTTGTTGCTGGTCAATATTTGTTTCCATTTGAATAATCTCATCAATTTCACCTAAATTATTTTCCCAAAGATTTTTTAAATATTCTGGTGTGGCTTTAGTAATATCTTTAATTCTTTCCAAAACTTGATAACCTAAAGTAGGATTTTTATAAATAGTTTTAGCAATTTCTTCTCCAGTCTGATGATTGCCAATCAAAATTATTTTTTGTATACCAATGCCCTTTTTAAATAAAACTTGGCGAATGAGCCTAACAACTAATCTTTCAATTAAAATAAAAATAAAAGCCATCAACCAACCCGCCAAAACAATAAAACGCGAAGACAACAACTCGCGTTGGAAAAAAATAAAAACAATTACCAACATTATGCCCGTAGTACAAGCTAAAAAAATGCGACCCACATCAGTCGTAAATTTATGACGCGAACCAATATTATATAAACCAGCAATAACAAAAATAATTAACCAACTCAATGCAATCAAAGCAATACTTAAAATATATTTGTCAAAAGAAATTTGATAAATAACCGGTCGCAAAGAAACAAAAGTTTTAAATCTTAAAATATAAGTTAAAAAACCGGCTAAAACCAGCGTTAAAAAATCTAATGGCACTAAAATTCCAGCTAAAACTAATTCTAATTTTTTAGTCATAAATTATTTAAATTTAGTTTAAAACAAGCCGATAAGCCGAATTCTGTCCCCCTCACCTTTTAATCTTTATTAAGAGAATTTTTAATTCTTCTCTTTAATTGTCCCCAAGCTTTAGCATGCCTCTTTAGTTGTCTTTCTCTTTCTCGGCAATCTAATACAGAACTATAAGCTTCATAATATACCAACATCCAAGGTTTAAATCTTTTGGTATATGTCGAATAACCAAGATTGTGTTCTTAAAGTCTTCTTCTTAAGTCATTAGTATAGCTAATATAAATCTTGTTATAGCTCTTACTTTGCAATATGTATACGTAGTACATATTTATAAAGATTAAAAGGTGAGGGGTGATGATCATCTATCTAGCCTTAATATTACTATTAAGGTCTAACGACCTACCAAATTTGGTCTTTCACCCAAGTAAGGATTTAGCCGTTTCACCCTTTATGTTTCCATAAAGATTAATCCCGAAGGATTCCAGTTAAATTGCTTTAACTGGCGTCACTGTTCGCACCTCTACCTCACGGCGACGGGAATTACCCGCTACCCTTTCCCTCACCTATAAAATAGATGTGGGATGAGTGTTCGGACTTTCCTCCCCCTCACCTATATTACTGAAAAATCGATTTATTAAATGATTTAATTCAGCCATTAAATCTTATTTAATAAGATAAAAACTTATTTAGTAATATAGGTGAGGGGGCGATCATCTGGCTTGTTTTAAACATCTATATTTTATCAAAAATATATGTTTTGTCAAGATTAAATTCTCTCATCCATAGCCTGATTGGCTAATTTATCGGCCTCTTTATTTTGTTCACGAGGAATGTGATGAAAATTAACTTTTTTAAAACTTTGTTGTAAATTCCAAATTTTAATAAACCAAGGACCCAAATCTGTATTTTTAATTTTATATTCACGATTTAATTGTTTAATAACTAATTCGCTATCAGAATATAAATCAATTTCATCGGGTTTATATAACCGAGCTTTTTCTAAAGCTAAGACAATCGCTTGATATTCAGCTTGGTTATTGGTTGTCTCGCCCAAATATTGATGATAGGTTTTAACATCGCCATTCGATAATTCAATTACCACGCCAATTCCGGCCGGACCAGGATTGCCCCGTGCTCCACCATCAGTGTAAATTTTTATTTTAGACATATTGTTTATATTATAAATTTGTAAATCAATTTTATTTTTTATAAATTTTCATCACTCAATTTTAAATCGATAATTTTTTGTTGCAACTCCTGGCTACCATTCCATTGATTGACTGATAATTCATAAACCACATCAAGCTTATCGCCAATTTTAATTTTATTACTCCAATCTGAGGTTAAAAAGAAACCCATAAATTTTTTGATATTGCCCTGTTCGTCGCTTAGCATTAAACGCAAATGCTTTTCATCCTTACCAACTTTTTCTAAATTAATAATAGTTAAATTTTTAGTTAAAAATTTGGGTTTTAAGTTGTCCTCGCCAAACGGTTCAAATTTTTTCAAATTATCATTCAACTCCCAAGTTATATCGTTTAAATTTATTTGAGCATCAATAAAAAATAATGGAGTTAATTTTTTGTCGGCTAGTTTTTGCTTGATTAATTTATGAATGTGTTTTTTAAATTTTTCTAAATCTGATTTATTTTTTAGAGCAAAACCACAAGCCATTTTGTGACCACCAAACCGTGCCAAAAATTTTTGCGATTGGTTTAAAATTTCCATAATATCTAATTCTTCAATACTCCGCCCAGAACCCACAATCTCATTTTCCGACTCTGACATTACAATCGTCGGTAAATAATAATACTCACATAAACGACCCGCTATTAAACCTACCAAACCAATCAACCAGCCATCATCATATTTACCCGAAGCAAAAATAGCTTTTTGCTCTTGCTCAATTTGACCAACTTGCTTTTGTGATTCTTGCCAAATTTTTTCAGCAAATTTTTGGCGTTCTTTGTTGGTCTTTTCTAAATTTTGTGCTAATTCTTGAGCCTTTTCTTTGTCTTGACTTATCAATAATTCATAAGCCATTAAAGCATGTTCCATGCGACCAGCTGAATTTATCCGCGGTCCCAATTGAAAAGCAATATTATAAGTATCTAAGCTAAATTCTATTTTTTTTAATTCATCGCCAAAAGCTAAATTTTTATCCAAACCAGCTACTCGAATTAATTCACGCAAACCCACACGTTGACTTTTATTTAAAACAACCAAACCATATTTAACTAAAGTTCTGTTTTCGCCCAGCAACGGCATACAATCAGCCACCGTGCCTAAAGCTACTAAATCCAATAGCCATTTTTCGATACTTTCTTTATTTTCTAATTTTATTCGATCATCTTTTAGTAACGCTTGAATTAATTTAAACGCCACTCCCACCCCAGCTAGATCTTTAAAAGGATATTTCTCTTTTTCAACCTTAGGGTTAATAATTGCCAAGGCCTTTCGGGGCAACTCTGGTGGCTGACAATGGTGATCAGTCACGATCACTTCTATGCCTAAATTCACAGCCAATTTAATTTCGTCTTTATTGCTAATGCCACAATCACAAGTAATCATTAAATCTGGTTTATCTTTGGCAATCTCTTGGATAGCTTGCGAATTCAAACCATAACCCTCTTTTTCACGATCTGGCAAATAAACGTTGATATTTTGAAAACCAATTTTTTGTAAACTATCAACCAATAAAACTGTACTAGAAACACCATCAGCATCATAATCACCATAAATTAAAATTTTTTCTTGTTTCTCTAAAGCCTTCACAATTCTATCCACAGCTTTGTGCATGTCGCGAAATAAATACGGATCATGCACGTCTTGAGAATAATCTGGTAATAAAAACTCGTCAATTGATTTTTGATTAGTTAAACCACGACTCCACAACAATTGCAAAATAACCGGATGTATTTCCGGAAAATTATTAACAATTTTTTGTTCAACTTTATCGGCTACAAGCCATTTTTTGTTCATAAGTCTTGACAAGAAATTTAATATATGCTAGTATATAGATAGATAATAATTATGGTTCTTTAATATCATATTTAATTGCGAAAAGGACAGACTGTTAATGCGGTTGGTTGGTTATCTGACTGATTGCCTTAGTGGTCTACTCTTTTCGCAATTATTTCAAAAACATTTTCCTGGGAGGAAAAATGAAACTCGATTCAGGCTCATGGATTATTCTGTGTATATCGGCTCTCTGTGCAGGGATTGCTATTTTCTTCGGAAAGGAATACCCATTGATTGGTATTGTAACTATACTATACGGAGTCGGTTTCGCAATTGCAAATGAAATCGGCGCTCTCCGTCGCGAGATAAAGAAAAAAGAATAATAATAACATAATCTCCCTTACGTACGAAAGTAAGGGGGATTTTTTATTTCACCAAATCCTTAACTTTTCTAGCTATTTGCAATTCTTCATTAGTTTCAATCACCATAACTTCAGTTTTATTTAAAAAGTCCATATTTTTGCAAACTTGCTGACGAGTCGTCGGCTTACCCGAACCAATCGCCCCAGTAAAAACTAAAGCATCACAACCATTCAACAAAGCAAAATACGCGCCAATATATTTTTTAATACGCTGAATAAAAATATCAAAAGCTAACTTACTTTTTTCTTCACTAAAAGTTACTCCTTGCAATAATTCTAAATAATTGTCTTTATCACTCAAACCCTTGATACCGCTTTTAAAGTTTAATAATTCTTCCAAATTATCAATTAATTCTTCAACTGATTTCTTGGGAGAAGATTGGTGTTGAATTTTTAATAATTCTAAAACTACTCCACTATCAATGTCGCCTGGTCGGGTCATCATCAATAAACCTTCTAAAGGCGTCATGCCCATACTCGTAGCCACCGGTTGACCGTCTTTAATAGCCGTCACGCTACCGCCACCACCTAGATGACAAGAAATAATTTTTAATTTATTGTATGGCTTGCCCAATTTTTCGGCTGCTTGTTGGGCTACATATTCATGTGATAAACCATGAAAACCAAACCGTTGAATGCCAAATTTTTTATAATAATCATATGGCAAACCATAGACTTTAGATTTTAAGGGCAAATCTTTATAAAAGCCAGTATCAAAAACAGCTACATTTAAAACTTTTGGTAAAAATTCCAAACAAGCTTGAATACCTTTTAAATTGTAAGGATTGTGTAGGGGCGCTAAATAACTTAATTCGTTTAGCTTATTTAAAACAGTTTGGTCAATTTTAACTGGCTTAAAAAATTCTCTTCCACCGTGGACTACTCGATGACCAATTATTTTTAAATCTGATAAATCGCCAATTTCACGTAAAATATTTTTTAAAACATCTGTATAATCTTTAACATTTTCAAAATAATTTTCTTTAATTAAATTTAAATTATTTAAACCAAAAAGTTTGTATTTTATTGAAGTGCTCCCAGTGTTGATAATTAAAATTTGATCAGACATATTAAAAAATAAAATAAATTATTTCATAAATAACCCCCAAGCTAAAAATTAAATAAATTCCCCAAGCCCAAATTTTATTTAAATTAAAACTAAATTCTGGCTGACGATCTCCCAACTTTTTAGATTGATAATACATTTTAATTAATAAAATACCCTCAAAGCCAGATAAAATCGTTCCAGTAATTCCCAATAACTGAACAAAACTAACTATTTTTGTAAGATAAATTAAAAGAGGAATAATTAGGGTTGCCAAACAAGCTGTTAAATAAGAAAACTTATAATCCCGGCGATACATATCTTTAAGGACATGGCCGAGCGCCAAAAATGAGGTACTGGTAGCTAAAATTCCGAAAATCCCACCAATTAATAAAACTTTTTTACCTAAGACTTTCGATAAACCAATCAAAGCCTCTTCTGAAGTATTAAATCCGGTTGCGCCCAAAACACCTATAATAAAAATTAGATATAAAATTAACGGAATAACAAAACCCCAATTTACAGCTTTACGCAATAAAATTGTTTTTTCTTTTAAAATATCTTTCATTGTTGGAATTGCGGTTGCTCCACCCATGGCAAACAATATAATACCATAAGGTAAAAACCAGTAACTCAAGTTTATATAACTAAAATTATTAATATCAATTTGTGGTAAACTAACCCCACTAATATAGAACATAACAAAAATTAATAAACCAGTCATCGTTAATTCTAAACTAGCAACCGTTTTTAGTCCGCCACAAATAGCTAAACTACCCAAAAACCAAAAAATAATTCCATAAATAAAACTTGAACCACCTAAATAGGGGGCTAAAATAGCAGAGAGAAATTCTCCCGTTAGCATTGTATAGGAAATTAAAGCACCATATATACCCAAAATTAAAGAAGTAGCAATTAATCTCTCTCCCCACTTGCCTAAATACTTTCTGGCATAACCCGTCATTTGGCAAGTTTCTTTTGTTCTTAAAATTACTTCAGTATAACAATAATTGATAATCAAAACAGTTGAAGCTAAAAATAGGATATAAAATAAACCAGGCAAAAAACCAACTCTAGAAATTACAAAAGGCAAGCCAAAAGTACCCGAACCAATAACCGTTCCGATCAAAACAGCAACTGCTTTATAAAAATTAATTTTCTTCATTTAATCTTTTTTCTAATTTTTTTATTTTGTTTTTTGCTTTAATTTTTTTAAATCCCTTCAAGTAATCAATAATCACTCGACCGTGTAAATGGTCTATTTCATGTTGTAAGGCATGTGACATTAAGCCCTGCCCCCTCACCTCGATTAGATTACCCTTTAAATCTCTAGCTTCAACCACAACGTCATCTGGTCGACTAATTTTAACATAAATTTCAGGAAAACTTAGACAACCCTCAACCAAATCTGATACTTTTTTTGACGTCTGTGTGATTCTAGGATTAATTAAAACCAAAGGTCCCCGACCAATATCAACGACTACAATTTGTTTATTAATACCCACTTGTGGACCAGCTAAACCGATACCATCTTGTTCATACATAATAGGCAACATTTCCTGCGCCAAATCTTTAATTTCTTTATCTATTCTATTTATTAACTGGCATTCTTGTCTTAAAATAGGATCATTATATTTTTTGATTTCCAACTTTTCCATAGTTAATTATCATAACATATTTTTTAAAAAATAAAAAACCTCTTGGGTTTATTGTTAAAAAAAATAAATTTAATTCTGAGAGCGGTCTCTTTTTTCTAAAACTAAAAAAAAGATAAAACTTAAAATTGTAATTAAAACAATAAAAAACAAAACCAATTTACCAATTTCTAGGCCATTTTTAATGCCATCTTTTTTTTCTAAACCATCTTGATTATAAACCTTTTGGCCTAAAACCGAACCAGCTAATTTTTGATCATCAGTTTCTGATTTTGATGAATTTTCGACATTAATTTCCGAATCAACTTCCTGATCTTGATTTTCAATTTTAATACCTAAAACTTCTTGCCAGCGGTTAGGATCTAAAGGAAAAGCATCTTCTTTATCACTAACACCATCATCGTCCGTGTCACGTCGATTTGGATCAGTTTTTAATTCTTCTTCTTGCCAATTGTATAATCCATCATTATCAATATCTGTATCAACTGCATTTGAAATTCCATCATTGTCAGTATCTGGACCATTAAAAATTGTTGCGTCGGTTGGATTTGGATCTTGACCATCATCTTCGCCGTCTCCATCAGTGTCGGAATTGTTGGGATCTGTACCTTGTTCTTCTTCTTGCGTATTACCTACTCCATCGTCATCTGAATCTACGTCAACAAAAATAATTTGTGTTGAATGACTAATTTGATTAGCGCTAACTTCAACCTGAGTTTGATCACTATTTATAAAACGAGCACTTTCAATTACAGCTTTAAATTGATGTTCACCCGCTTCTGCCAGCCAATCAATGGCTAAAACTTGACTATTTCCACCACCAGCTAAATTAAAATTAATCGCTTGGCTTAAGGGTTGATTATTATTATAAAAAATCAAATTTCCTTCAAAATCGCGCTCGTCGTCATTTACAATTACACATGAAATTTTAATTGTTTGGCCAGCTAACGGCGAAGTATTTGAAACCCAAATATTCGAATTAACAAAACCAATCTCCGTGGCCCACAATTTAACGGGAATTAAAATGATTAAAATTAAAATTAAATAAAATGTAGATTTATGTTTTAACATTTGATTAGAAAAAAAACAGGGCTAACAATAAAGCAATTAAAATTAAACTCGAAATAATTAATTTGGGTGATTGTTTTTTTATTTTAATTACAATAGCTAAAATTAAAACCAAGCTAAATAAAATTAAAATAATTTTAAAATACCAGTCGCTAATATTAAATATTGCTGCCACCTTAGACGATGGATTATCTCTAATAAATAAATACTGTTTTATTTTTGAAGTTTCCGTTGGAATAATTTGACCCCAATTTAAATCTTCCAGTGTTTGATTACCAACTTGATCAATCGCCTTAACATTGGCTAAAGTCATAGTCTCTAATTTTTCATCTTCTTCATCAAAAATAATTAAACTACCCGTCCATTTGGTTTTATCAGTTTCGTCTTGTTGCAAATCTATTTTATAATTACTGAAATTCACTTCAGCTGATTGTGCATCTGAACTTAAATAAACAATTGCCTGAACTATTTTATGGTCTTGCCCTTGAGCCTGATCGATAAAAAGTTGACTTTGCTGATGATCAATTTCGGGACCAATCTGGTCAAGCGTTAAGTTATATTTTTGAGAAATCAAATTTTGATCGCCACGTTGTGATTCTATTTGTAATTCATGTTGCCCTGGAGTTAAGTTAATACTTAATTCAACCTGATCTTGATTAATGTCTTTGATTTGAGAAATTTCTTCTTTACCATCAAGGTAAATTATAATTGAACTAGCCTGTGGCGCTAGAATTTTTAAATTAACTTGTGCTGTGGCTGTTGAAAAATTATTTTCGGGACTAATTAAACTTGGTTCCAAAACCGAATCTTTGATATACACCTTTTCAGCTAAAACCTGACCCGATGAAGATTGATTTTCTAAATTTAAATCTAAATCAGCTAAAACTTGATTGGTTTGAACTAATGCATTTTTAACTTCTTTTTGGGGCTGAGCAAAATATTGTGCCACTAAGGTGGTTTCTTGCTGATCAAATTGACCACTGAACATACCCACACCAATCTGAGTAAATTCAGGATCGATCATATTAGCATAATGGGTTTGACTTTTAGTCCAAGCATTGACTACTTCTTCAGCACTGGCAAAACCAATGGCTAAATTTTCGCCAGCTACTTTGTAGGAATAATTAACTTTATTTAACCAATCTATTAAAGTTAAATCATCCGGTCCTGTATGACTAAAATATTGTTTAACTAACATGTCTTGTGCTTTTTGCCAGGCAGCGTTATTTAAAATCTCACTCATCGTCAAAGGTGTGACACCGACATTTTGGCGAATTACATTGGTTAATTCAATAATTTTTTGACTTTGTTCTTGTAAAATATCTGGCGATAACCAAGCTGTAATTGGGAATAACAAAACCAACAAAACAACCACGACTTTAACCACTACAGCCGATAAGCCATAAAAAGCTAACCTTTTTGGGTGTAAAAATTGCGGTTGATAATTATTGCCGGCATGAGGAATAAATAAATCTTTCAAGTTCCCCGGGCCCAAAGGATTACGACCATGTTTAATTTCATCGCCATCAGACATACCATCTTTGTCAGTGTCTGGATCTAATGGATTACTGCCATACACCACGGCCTCTACGTAATCACCAACGCCATCACCGTCCGTATCTGGATTCTGTGGATTGGTACCCATTCTTTTTTCCTGCGCATCAGTTAAGCCATCTGCATCTGAGTCCATGTATTCTTCTTCGGGGTTTATTTTATTTTTAGACATATATTTGTATTTATTTACCTCTACTATACCATGTTTTAAGGTGTAAAACAAGAATAAAAAAGCCCCAGCGCAAGCACTGGGGATAAAGGTTAACTCTTGGGAGATTATCTGTAAGAAGGGAATAAATAAAGTACAGCCCCCTCTCCAGTCTTTTTAATAAAAAGATTAAGCTTGGGGTCAGTTTGACAAATTCTGGCAATTTCGATGTAACCCACGCCAGACCGACAGAAATTATCAGTGGCTATAAAATCATTTCCCAAGGAATCTCGACAGTAAAATTCAGTCTTATGTTCTACCTCACCAGAGCTGCTAATAGTCGTAGTTGAAGATGTTGAATCAATAAAGCCTGGGATGATAAAATGATCTCCGATCTCGAAATCATCTATTCCTAAAGCTGTTGTAACGGGCAAAGAATCCTTTCCACAGCCCGTCAATCCAATTGCTATTATCAATGTAACAATAACAATCAGAAAAAAACATACCTTTTTCATTTTTCCTCCTTTAGAAAAATGTTTGTAAATAATTGCGAAAAGAGTAGACCACCAAGGCAATCAATTGGATAACCAACCAACCGCATTAACAGTCTGTTCTTTTCGCAATTAAATATGATATTAAATAACCATAATTATTATCTATCTATATCCTAGCATATCTTTAATTTCTTGTCAATACCTAGTAGGTGCATTCTACTCCGAAGTGAAACATCAAGACAACTTAAAGGGGCACACGTTTTCAAGTAAAATGATTATTGAGCAATCAATAATTAACTTGATAAACAATATGCCCTACAAACATTTTACCTT
>JAQWAS010000009.1 GCA_028707495.1 Patescibacteria group bacterium | reverse complement strand
GATTAGGTTGTTAAATCATCGACCACGTAAAAGATTAAATTTTAAAACACCTTATGAAATATTTTATCAAAAGAAGTGAAATCAAAAGTGAAATTAAAAATGTTTCACTTTGGAATAGAATTCAGGACTGTTGATAACTTTAAACTTTTATAAAACCTAATTTAAAATTAGATTTATATTAAGATAAATCTTAAATAAAAAAAGAAATTACAAAATTTCTTTTTTAAATTAATTTAATTTTATTCTACGATTTCATCAGCTATTAATTCATTATTTTCTAAATTACCCTCGCCCCCGTCGCCCTCCGTTATTTCCTCTTCAAGCTGTTTACCAACCAAACATACTTCTGGCCAAGCCTTATAATGACTCGACCAGGTTTCTTCTTTAACTTCGCCATTAAAATAAATAATTACTCGTTTAAATTCGGCATCGGCGCCATTATGCGCTCGTTCTATACATCTTTGTTCATCTGGCGGTAAATCTTCTGTTTCAATAATTTTAGTTGGTCCGGGTGAAGTAATATTAAAAATTCGAGGCTCACCGACTTCAACTTTTCGGCCATCATTAGTCCCCCAAAATTCAAAAGTTAATTTAGTGCCTTCGACCCGCGTTAACCATAAAATATTATTACCAGTATCATTGATAAATTTTAAATCTGGGCTAGGGTTATAAATTGTTGCATCCGTGCCAGCCGGTTCATAATAGCTCACGCGATAAGAATGCGGTTGACGTTCTGTGACTGGCAAACCAGTATTCAAAGCTACTCGAAAGGCAGTTGTACCAATTTGACATAAACCACCGCCATATTCTGGAATTGTCCGATCACCGCGAATAACTAATTCCGGTAGATAACCACTTTCCGCATTAATTTCACCCAAAGCTTGAATCAAAGAAAATTCTTCATCAGGTTTAATTAATAAACCATTTAAACTTTGAGCGCCGGTTTGAATATTATGAATTCTATTTTGTGGACTGCCACTAAAATCAGATTCTCCCCGACCGATTAATTCTTGAATGCCGACATTATTAACATCACTTACCGCAATTTTCGGTTGCGTTTCAACTACAATTAATTCAATTGAATTTTTATTTTGATATAAAAATTGTTCTAAAATTTTAGCATAACTAGCCGAGACATCTAACCCTCGACCAGCTAGACTAGCCTGAAATTCTAACACACGTTCATTTTCCATTACAAATTTAGCGTCATGCGGTTGAATATCAATTTCAACTGCAATTGTTTTTAAAAATTCTTCAACCTTATTTTTATCTAAAGTTAAAATTGTTTTTTGATAATTATCTAAATCAAATTTTAGCCAATCTTTAATTTCAACATCTGTGATTTTCCAATTTAAATTTTGATAAGTTAAAATTAGTGGAGCCTGTTCAACTATTTTAAGCGCTGTTGGTAATAATTTAATTGCCTCATTTTTTTTAACACGCGGATACTCAATTTTAGTGGTTAAATAAATAGTATCGCTTTTCAAAAGATTTAAATTATTTATCATTTGTTGCTGGGCTTTTTCATGGTCAAAATTATAACCAATCTGCTCTGTTTGAATTTGAAAATTACCCCGCGAATCAATTATCAATTGTGCATCTTGAGCTGGGCTAACTAAATTATTAAAGTTGGCTTCTAAAATTTGTTCGATATCAGTTGAATTAATTTGATAGACTAAATCCACTCGGCGCGGATGAAATAATAAAGATAAGCGTGTTTTTAAGCGTTGAAAAAAATTATCTTCATGTCCTAAATCATACAAATCATCTAAAGTTTGAGGTATATCAATTTGAATAATGGTTCGAGTTAAATCGGGATCGTCTAAGGAAACTAATTCTGATCTTAAGTTTAAAATTTTATCTTGGCCAACTACATCTTGAGCAGAAAAAACTATACCTGTTTGTCGTAAATCTTGATTAAATTTGATCAACATATCTTCAATTTCTGTTAAAGTCGCATTGTCTACCTTACTTGAACCAAATTTAACACCAGGCACAATTTTATTTTCAAAACTTAAATTATAAATAGTAACTGCGACAAGAATTAGCACTAATAACAAAAAAGGTAAAAGTTTAATAACTATTTTTTTGTTTAATTTTAAGTTTAGTTTATTTTTTTTATGCTCTAATTGTTTTTCTTTAGCCATAAACTATTTTTCAACTATATTAATTTGAGTTGATTTTTGACTATCAATTTTGGGTAAAATAATTGTCAGTAAACCGTTTTCTAAATTGGCTTTAATTTTATCAATCTTAACTTCTTGAGGCAACATAACGGAACGTGAAAATTTACCCCAATAACATTCTTCATAAAAATAATCTTGAGATTTAATTTTATCTTGACGCTTTCTTTCGCCACGAACGGTCAAAACTCCATTTTCTACTCCAATATCCAAATCTTCCGCCTTCACACCGCCAATGACCGATTGAACGATTAGATTATTTTTATCCTGATAAACATCCACTGCCAATTCGCCTTCTTCAACTCCTTGGCTTTGATTGGTTGATAAAAAATTATAAGTTTCCGTTTCAGTTGGTAATTTTAAATTTTTACCTTGAGCCTTAATTTGCAAACGACTAATTTCAGCTTCTAGCTCGTCGATGTCATTAATGTGGTCTTTTTTAGTCATATATTTTATTTTTATTTTAAATTAAATTTACAAATTATTATTTTATGATACCATAAACTTAGTTAAATAACAATTTTATGCCCCAATTAAATTTTTGGTTAAAATTAAAAAAACCCTTTTTCTGTCTGGCGCCCATGGCTGGTTTAAGTGATTCGCCTTTTCGTTTGCTGTGTAAAAAAATGGAGGCTGATGTGGTATATACTGAAATGGTCTCAGTGACAGGTTTATTTTATCAAAACCAAAAAACTCTTGATTTTTTAAAATTTAACAAAAAAGAAAAACCTGTTGTTTTACAACTTTTTGGTTCTAACCCCCAACACTTTGAAAAAGCCGCCCAATTGATTGAAAAAGCCGGATTCGATGGCGTTGATATTAATTTAGGTTGCCCGGCTAAAAAAATAGTTAATAATTATTCTGGCGTAGCTTTGATGGATAATTTAGATTTAGCTTATGAAATTATTAAAATAACCTGCCAAGCTACTCGCTTACCTGTTTCAATTAAAATCCGTAACCAGAAAAATGACACCACTGCTCTAGATTTAATTCAAAAAATTAAAAATTTGCCGGTTCAGGCCATTATGCTTCATGCCCGCAGTTTCAAACAAGGCTTTGCTGGCCCACCCGATTGGTCATATTTTAAAAAAATTCGTTCAATTTATAATGGAATTTTAATTGCCAATGGTGGAATCGAAACACCAGAAATCGCTAAAAAAATCTTAATCACCACTCAAGCCGATGGCTTGGGTTTGGCACGAGGCACTTGGGGACGACCTTGGCTTTTTAAACAAATCAAAGATTATCTCGACACCAATAATTATAATCAACCAAACTGGTCAGAAATTAAAAAAATAATTTTAATCCACGCTCAATTATTTTTAAAAACTAATTCTAACCTAATTCCCCTGCGCCAACATTTATTATATTATATTAAAAATCAACCTCACGCCAAACAACTGCGCCAAAAATTAATCGAAGTTGAAACTTTAAAACAACTTGAAGAAATTTTAAATAAAAAATAAAAAATGCCTTTCGGCGCTTTTATTTATAAAACGTTAATTGTTGTGAGTTGTCAGTTATAAGCTATTTTGGTACCAACTAGGGGAATCCCAGCCAGAGGCTGGTCAACCTATGGTTGAGAACCCCCTGCTACAAACTTATAACTGAAAAACATGAAAAAATTTAACTTATTAAAATGGTACCGCCTAGGGGAATCCCAGCCAGAGGCTGGTCAACCTATGGTTGAGAACCCTCTGCTACAAACTTATAACTGAAAAACATGAAAAAATTTAACTTATTAAAATGGTACCGCCTAGGGGAATCCCAGCCAGAGGCTGGTCAACCTATGGTTGAGAACCCTCTGCTACAAACTTATAACTGAAAAACATGAAAAAATTTAACTTATTAAAATGGTACCGCCTAGGGGAATCCCAGCCAGAGGCTGGTCAACCTATGGTTGAGAACCCCACTGCTATAAACCCACAACTGAAAAACCTAGAAAAATTTAACTTATTAAAATGGTACCGCCTAGGGGAATCGAACCCCTGCTGCCAGGATGAAAACCTGGAGTCCTAACCACTAGACGAAGGCGGCATGATATTTAATCTTATAAACAGTTCCTTCTTTTTGAAACTGTTCTTTTTTAACTCTATTTCTCTTTTACGAGCTAAAACTTTATCCAAATAAGCTTCATAATAGATAAGCTTAACTGGCAATTTATTTTTTAATGATCTAGTCTTGCCCCGATTGTGTTCTTTAATTCTTTCTTTCAAATCACTAGTAAAACCAATATAAATTGTATTATCTTTTTGACTTGAAACTAAGTATGTATAATGCATAAGCTTTACGCTAGGATGCCAGCCAGAGGCTGGTCAACCTTTGGTTGAAAAACCTGGAGTCCTAACCACTAGACGAAGGCGGCATGATATTTATTTATTGTATTGTAAAAAAAAGAAAAAGTCAAGACTAAAAAGTTACCTCTTGACATAAAAATAAATTTATGATAAGATATATATAGACACATTGTGTCTTATAAATAAAAAAGTTCCTTTAAAAATCAAATTAAAATTGGAGGTTTAAAATGAAAATAAAGACTATTCTCGCCATTATAGTCCCTCTCTTTGCGCTAGCTATTTCGGCTCAAGCTCAAATAGTTAGAATCGGTTGTTTGGGCTATATACCTGGTTATGCAGACACTAATCTGTCAACAATGAGTATGACCCAAGAAGATACTATTCTCTTGATGGCACAATTTCCGTATGGCAGAAACACTGGCGGATTAAAAATCGTGGGTATTTCTAACTTCAATGAACCTAATGTTTTGGCATTCTGCCCACTTAGTGATTCTTTGATTGTCAATACTTACGAAGAAGGAATTCGAAAGTGGGATGTAAAAATGCAAGCAAATTATGCTTACGTTGGTGCATCTGATAGTGGATTAATTATTATTGATCTTTCTATTCCAACCAGTCCTTATGTGGTGGGTAAATTAGTCGGATCAATTATTAATCGCGTTACTCTCGACTATCCTTACATTTATGCAGGCACTCCGCACGGATTGGACATTATAGACGTGTCCATCCCAACTTCTCCCCGATTGATAAGCCATCTAACGCCGTTTGGTAGAGCTCCGGAACCATTAAAACCGTATGTATATGATTATACTACGGGCATAGAAAAAATTGCTGACCAGAAACTTCTGGTTACAAGCTGTATGTATGCTTATCTGGTAGACATTAGCGATGTTATGTCTCCAGAAATTACTATGTGCAAAGGCTTCAGCAATATGGGATACACAGGATTTAGTTCTAGTATTCACCGTCTCAATAGTACTAAATTTGTCGTCAATTTCAGTTCTGGACTGGGAATAATAGAATTGGCTACAGAGGACAGTTTCTTCCTGTATTGGGAATATGCTTCTTTCTTTTCTGGACAAGCCGCTACACACTACCACGATAGCATACTAGTTATTCTTGATGGCACCACTGGTAATATCGGCGGATTATTTATTCCGCGTGATAGTGCGGAATATTACGATTATGCCTGGCACTATCTGCTTGATGACTACAATCCTCGAGAAGTTATTCCACTAGAAATTAACTTTGGACTATTTAACGTCCAAAAGCACAACGAAACAGATTCTATCTTTTTCGTCTCAGCTGGTAAGGGTGGCGGATTGATAATGTTTATTTCATCTAATCCAGACACCACGGCTATTTCCGACCAGCAAGAAAAACCTCCTCAGGACAAAATCCAAATTTTTCCCAACCCAACAGACCAATTTTTTACACTAATCTGTCCATCGAATAGATTGGTTAGAATCTTTGATCTTTCGGGAAAACTGGTAAAAATTTTTACAAGCCCAACCCCAAACTATCAAATCAATGTTTCAGATCTTAACTCTGGCATTTACTTGGTAGAAATAATTACTGACAACCAAAAGTTTATTAAAAAACTGACAATTGTCAGATAAAAAACTTCGCCTCCAAAGGGCGAAGTCTTTTTTATATTTTGTTAAGGTTTTAATTATGGACAATGAATAGCTGTTGATAAGGAAGTGGCTTCGGCCGTATTTCCATAAGAACCACGATTTATTTTACAACCATTAGGATTGGGTTCATTTTTATACTCATCTAACGAATTTCCCGAATCAATTGATGGTGAGGTTGATAATAAATGAAAATCGAATGGTGCCGTTCCGGTCCCCAATAATCGATAATTAGGATTATTTAGAAGGTCTCCAAGTCCGGCAACAAAGGCACCAGCATAACAACTAACTCCACTACAATTATATAAAGTATTATAGCTATTATTAATAACGCCCGTTAAGGTAGAAACTGAGCCATTAGAATTCAAGGCTTGTTTACTATTAAAAAAATTATTATTTTTAATCTCTAATAAACTTTTAAGTGTATCTACTAGTACAAAACTATTTGGTCCATTAACTCCAAGTAAACTACACTTAGTTAAACTTGAAGCTAAATACTCATCATTCATAGCAACATCATTGTTATTAAATTTATTAATAAAAGCAACTCCAGCTGATTCATGACTACCATCCATTCCCATGCCAGCATATTGACAGGTATAATTTATTGGGTATTGTACGTTGATTCTAGATTCTATTCTGTTGTTATGAGTGTTTATATTACTATAATGATCAACGTCTTGATAAATTCTCTGCCAAACATTATTACTCACCCAGATACCTTGATAAAATATTCCCCCAATGTGATTATGGCTAATTTCCGAATCCCTAGTTCCTCTAGCCCAAATAGCTTTTTTAAAACAACTTTGAAAATCATTATTATTAATTTTAATATTTTTACCATTACTGACTATCAACCCGTTTACATTGCCATCCGAACTTAGAAAAGAATCCTTTAAAGAGCAAACCTTTCCATAATCGTCTGACCTTACAATATTATTACTAAATTCTATGTTTTTTAATTTAGTATTTCCAGCAACAGACAACTCATAACTTTTGAGATAAACTATGGCCGTACCATCACTACTCCCTCCAGCCACAAGACCGGCACTTAAATCACTCACATTATCCTCAAAAGTTAAATTACGTACAATCAAATTTGAGGAATCTTCAACCTTCAATCCTTTAATTTTAATTTCTTTAGTAATTGCCGGATCTTTTTCAATAATATTGGGACAATAATCTGGCGCATTCCAATCGCTAATATTAACTCGAGTCAAAATACTAGACACAACTCTAATATCCAAAGGGGCACCATAAGTAGCAATAGCTGATTCAATGGTCGGTGTGGTGCTAGAAGGAACTTTAACAATTTTTCTGATAGTTCCGCATTCTAAAGATGGTGGTTTATAAATCGAATCACCAGAAACAACACTTCCTGAACTAGAACTTGGTCTAGTGCGAGAAGTATTAATATATTTACTCATACTAATACTACCAGCTAACAAAAACATCGATCCAGAAAATAATAGCGTTAGAACAATTAACCCTACACTAACTTTAACCAAAAAACTGGTTTTAGTCTTTGTTGTAGTAAATTGCTCCTTGGGTTTGTCGTGTCCATTTTTTTCAAACATAATTTTGAAAATTAATTTTTTAATTATTTATAATATCTATATATATTTTATCACTCACCTTATACACAGTCAAATGAAAACATTTTATCTTGATTTAAGCCAATTTTTAAGCTATAATAGATTTATGAAAATTCTAGCTATTGAGACATCTTGTGATGAAACATCGGCATCTGTTGTTGAAATAAAAAAAAATAAAAAACAGCCTATTTTTTTTATTTTATCTAATATTGTTTCATCCCAAATTAAAATTCACCAACCCTATGGTGGAGTAGTACCTGAATTAGCTGCCCGCCAACATTTAAAAAACATTTTACCAATTATTGATCAAAGTTTGGCTCAAGCTAAAGTTAAACCATCTCAAATTGATTTTATAAGTGTGGTTGATCGGCCAGGTTTAATTTCATCCCTACTGATTGGACTCCAAACTGCTCAAACTCTAGCTTATGTTTGGCAAAAACCTTTAATTAAAGTTGATCATGTTCAAGCTCATCTTTATGCCAATTGGCTGTCAAGTCAAAAAATAAACTTTCCAGCCTTGGGTTTAATTGTATCGGGTGGTCACACTCAATTAATTTTAATAACCAATAACTTTAATTTTAAAATTATTGGTCAAACCTTAGATGATGCGGCTGGCGAAGCTTTTGACAAAATTGCTAAAATGCTAAATCTTGGCTATCCTGGCGGACCAGTTATTCAAAAAATAAGTCAAAAGGGCAACCCAAATAAATTTAATTTTCCACGGGCTTTAATGACAACTAAAAATTTTGATTTCAGCTTTTCAGGACTAAAAACGTCTGTTTTATATAAAATTAAAGATTTAAAGCAACAAAAATATAATCTTAAAAAAATTACACCGGATTTAGCAGCTAGCGCCCAACAAGCCATCGTTGATGTTTTAACCTATAAAACAATTAAAGCTGCCCAAGAGTATCAAATTAAAACCATGATGTTAGCCGGCGGAGTCGCCGCTAATAAATACCTTCGCCAACAGCTTGGAAAAAAAATTGAAAATATTTTACCTCAAGTTAAATTTTTAGCTCCTGATATTCAACTTTGCACTGATAATGCGGCAATGGTCGCGGTCGCCGGATATTTTAAATTTTTGAAAAATAAATAATCTATGTTTATCAGTTATAATTTAAAAGAAACGCAAGCTCTAGTTAATAAATTAATTAACCAGCTAAAAAATCAAAATGTCATAGCTCTGTCTGGTGATTTAGGCTCGGGCAAAACAACTTTTACTCAATTTATAGCTAAAACTTTGGGGGTTCGTCAACCAGTCACCAGTCCCACTTTTGTTTTAATGAATATTTATTCAGTCAAAAAACATCCTTTTATAAAAAAATTAATTCACGTTGATACTTATCGTTTAAATAGTGCTCAGGAATTAATTGATATTGGTTTATTAGATTATTTAAATGACCCCACTTGTTTATGTGTTATTGAATGGCCAGAAAAAATAAAAAAGTTTTTGCCAAAAAATACAATAAATGTTAAATTAAAACTAGGTTTAAACGAAAAAACTCGTATTATAACTTTTAATAAAATATAATTTATGGTTCAAGGAACAGAAATAAACATGGAAAAGGCCTATCAGCCTCGAGAAGTGGAAGAAAAAATTTATCAACTTTGGGAAAAATCTAAAGCCTTTACACCTAAAATTGATCCCAAAATAAAACCCTTTACCATTGTGATTCCACCACCTAATATTACCGGATCGTTACACATGGGCCATGCCTTAAATAACACCATTCAGGATATTATTATTCGTTATTACCGCATGCAAGGTCAATCTACACTTTGGCTACCAGGAACTGACCACGCTGGTATTGCTACTCAAAATGTGGTGGAAAAAAAATTAAGAAAAGAAGGCAAAACTCGTCATGATCTGGGTCGAGAAAATTTTATCGAACAAGTCTGGCAATGGAAAAAGGAATATGGCGACTTAATTTTAAAACAACTCCGCAAATTGGGTGCTTCTTGCGATTGGTCGCGGACTCGTTTTACCTTAGATGAACAATATTCTAAAGCAGTTAAAAAAGCTTTTGTTAATTATTAT
The DNA here is from genome assembly GCA_028707495.1 of Patescibacteria group bacterium. Lineage (NCBI taxonomy): Bacteria > Patescibacteria group bacterium. The sequence goes on along the minus strand of JAQWAS010000009.1, from coordinate 13,619 downwards.
AATAAAGGCTATATTTATAAAGGTCCTCGCGTGGTTAATTGGTGTCCACGCTGTAATACAGCTATCTCTGATATTGAAATTAAGTATCAACCACAAACCACTAAACTCTATACTTTTAAATATGAAAAAAAATTCCCAATTACTATTGCCACTACTCGACCAGAAACTAAATTAGGTGATACAGCCATTGCGGTCAACCCTCAAGATATACGTTATAAAAAATATATTGGTCAAGAATTTCCAGTTAATTTTTTAGGATTAAGTTTAAAAATTAAAGTTATTGCCGACAGAAAGGTTGATCCCGAATTTGGCACTGGTGCACTAGGCGTAACACCTGCCCATAGTTTAATCGATTTTGAAATGGCGCAAAAAAACGATTTAGATATTAAGAATGTTATCGATGAAAATGGCCGAATGAATAATAACGCTGGTGTTTATGCCGGCTTGAAAGTTGAAGAGGCTCGCCAACAAATTGTAGCCGAATTGGAAAAACAAAATTTATTAGAAAAAACAGAAAATTATGAGCACTCTTTATCTTTGTGCGATCGTTGTAATACGCCCATTGAACCTTTAATTTCCAACCAATGGTTTGTGAAGATGGACCAACTTGCTCAACCAGCTATTAAAGTTGTTAAAGAAGACAAAATTAAATTTTATCCCAAACGTTATAAAAAAATTTATTTAGATTGGATGGAAAATTTAAGAGACTGGTGTATCTCGCGCCAATTATGGTGGGGCCACCAACTGCCAGTTTATTATTGTCAAAATTGTGATGCTCAACATTTACACCCAATTATAGCTGATGAATCGCCAACTGAATGTCCCGAATGTCATGCTAAAAATATTGTTCAAGATCCAGACGTTTTAGATACTTGGTTTTCTTCGGCTTTATGGCCTTTCGCAACCTTGGGTTGGCCAGAACAAACTGAAGATTTGAAATATTTTTATCCAACTAATTTTTTATGTACCGCACCGGAAATTCTTTACCTTTGGGTGGCACGGATGATTTTTTCTAGTTTGGAATTTACGAATCAAATTCCCTTTTCTGAAATTTATTTACACAGCACCATTTTAACTAAAGATGGCCAACGCATGAGCAAATCCAAACCCGAAACTATTGTTGATCCTCTAGAAATGATTGAAACTTATGGCGCCGACGCTACGCGCTTTGGTATTGTTTATCAAACTACTCGCGATTTACAAGCTATTCGTTTTTCTAAAGACGACCTTTTAGCTGGTCAACGTTTTATCAATAAACTTTGGAATATGGGACGTTTTATAAAAATGCTCCAAGCCGAAAAGAAACAAATTGATAAATCAATAAAAATAAAAAGTTTAGCCGACAAATGGATAGTAAACCAATTAAATAAAACTATTCAACAAGTTGATAAATTAATTAATGAATATGAATTTGGCAAAGCTACGCATATTCTTTATGATTTTAGTTGGTATCAATTAGCCGATTGGTATATTGAAATTGCCAAAACCGAAAAAAATCTTTCTTTACTTGAAAATATTTATTTAACTTTATTAAAATTATTACACCCTTTTATTCCCTTTGCGACTGAAGAAATTTATAGCCAATTTAATAAACAAAAAAATCAACTTTTAATGATTAGCGATTGGCCTAATTTTAATAAAAAACTAATTGATAAAAAAAATGAACAAAATTTTGAATTTATTAAAAATTTAATCATTAAAATACGTAATATTAAAAAAGAAAATAAGATGAATACTGGAGAAATAATCACTGCTTATGTTTTAAAAACCGAATCAAATTATTTTGATTTAATAAAAAAACAAAAAAAGATTATTGAGTGTTTAAGCCGTGTAAAAATAAAATTTGTAGATAAAAAATTAAAAGAGGGTGTTAAAATAATAATTAACAAAATAACAATTAATATTAAATAATTAAATATAAATTTATGTCTTTTTCAGAAACATTAGATAAAAGAATAGATATACAAGAAGATTATGTTGGTAATGAGGGTTTTGACAAAATGATTAAATATTTTCGCCAACAACGTCCAAAGCCATATGAATTTAATGATATTTTTTCGGATGAAGAAATTAAAAAAGATATGGACGATCTTTTTCATGCCGAACAATCATTTAATGAAGATTTTTTAGGAAAAAAAGCTAAAGCTCTTGAATATATTGTTATGGCAGGAATTAAATATGGTTGGCTTAACGATGACGAATACAAAACTGATGTTATTCCTTCGTCACGATATGATGATGCAATTAATCATACTGATTGTGTAATAAATTTTTTAAATCCAGAGACCAACGAAGAAACTTTTTTGGGAATTGATGTAACTATTTCTCAACGTATTAATGAAATTGATAATAAAATTAGATATATTGCTGACAATTTAAAAAACAAAAAAACTAATAAAATTAAATATTATAAATCGCCAAAAACAAATACAAAAGGTGAAATAACATTACCTCGAGTTATTATTGCCATATCTCCCGAAAAAATAGATCATTTAATTGAAATTATAGGTGATAAAAAAACAGAAGAAATAAAAAATGATATTGTCCAATATGAATTTATTCAAGAAATAGAAAATCAACTTTTAGTTTATTTAAAATTTATTATAAGCAAATTTTTAGATATTACTGATAAAGAAAATGATCTTTTAATTAAATATTATAATTTAGAATCTATAAAAAATGCTATTAAAGTTCATCAAGAAGAAATTGATCAAGATGCTCAACTTAAAGATTTAATATCATTATATCTTACTCCTCTCACAATAATTTCAGCTATTAAAAATAAAAAAAGGAAAGAATTCAAAAAAAATGAACCTTCCCTTTCTATCCTATCCGATCTACAAATAGAACATTTAGATCGAAAATTAGCACGGCTAACCGCCTGATAAAATATTGTTTAAGGCATCGTCTAAGGATTGAATAAATATTCTTTCTGATTGATTTTCTTCCCAAACATTTACAAGAGTAAACGATGATGATGGTCCGTTTTTTGGTGACATCAACCCATTGATAGTAGCTAAATTTTCTTCAGCTTCTATACATGCTTGTCTTATATTTGGAGCGTCAATAGATATTTCCACAGTCATCTCTTCTCCGTTAACAATCCCTTTATAAGAAGCTATATATTTTTTCATTATTATTCCTTTCTATAAAAGAAAAAATATCTTTGTTTTCTGTTTTTTTTAGAAATTTTCTTTGATGGTGATTTTGGACCACGCAAACATTTACAACTTTTAACGATTAATCTTTGATTATCGCAACCAGCAATTTCTTTAACTATTCTACATTTAGCTATTGAAATCGCTGTTTCACGATTAACCGCTCGATAAATAATTAAATAATATCTTGTATAAGTTTGTTTGTCCTCTAAACAAATATCATAATCTGGCATTTTTGCCTCCTAATTTTCGTTTTTATTTCAAAGAGCATTTATATCTAATCATATCTAATATTTTTTGTCAATCCTATGTATAATTTTCTTCAAAAACAAGACCCTAAAATTTATCAAATCATCCAGCATGAACTTGAACGTCAACGTTCTGGTTTGGAAATGATTGCTTCAGAAAATTTTACTTCCTTAGCTGTCATGCAAACCATGAGTTCGGTTTTAACTAATAAATACGCTGAGGGTTATCCGGGAAAACGTTATTATGGCGGCAATGAATTTATTGACCAAGCCGAACAATTAGCTATCGATCGTGCTAAAGAATTATTTAAAGCTGAACATGCCAACGTCCAACCGCATTCCGGTTCTCAAGCCAATATGGCCGCTTATTTAGCTTTACTAAATCCAGGTGATAAAATTTTAGCTATGGACTTGTCAGCTGGTGGTCACTTAACTCATGGCGCTAAGTTTAATTTTTCAGGTAAATTTTACCAAACGATTTTTTATGGCGTTGACCCTCAAACTGAAATGATCGATATGAATCAAGTTGAAAAAATAGCTTTAAAAGAAAAACCGCGTTTAATTATTGCTGGCGCTTCAGCTTATCCACGCATAATTGATTTTAAAACTTTCTCTAAAATTGCTCAAAAAATTAATGCTTATTTTATGGTTGATATGGCTCATATTGCTGGACTGGTAGCAACCGGTCTTCATCCAGACCCAATTCCTTATGCTGATATAGTAACAACTACTACTCATAAAACTTTACGCGGTCCTCGTGGAGCCTTAATTTTATCTAAAAACAATGATCGTTTAAAAGATATTTATTATACTGATTCTAAACGTAATTTAGCCCAACGTGTTGATTCGGGAGTTTTTCCAGGATCACAAGGCGGTCCATTAGAACACATCATTGCTGCGAAAGCAGTGGCTTTTGGCGAAGCATTAAAACCTGAGTTTAAAAAATATCAAAAACAAGTAGTGACTAATGCCAAGATTTTAGCTGAAACTTTACAAGCCGGTGGCCTGCGCATCGTTTCTGGTGGCACTGACAATCATTTAATGTTGGTGGATTTAACACCCGTTAAATTAGGCGGTCAACAAGTTGAAGAAGAATTGGAAAAAGTTGGGATTTATATAAATAAAAACATGATTCCTTTTGATCAAAACCCACCAACCAACCCTTCGGGTATTCGTATTGGGACACCAGCTTTAACCACCCGTGGATTTAAGGAAAATGACATCCAACAAGTTGGTGAATTGATTTTAAAAGTTGTTAAAAATATAGACAATCAAACTATTAAAGACGAAGTCAAAAAACAAGTTCAAGAATTGGTCCAACGATTTCCATTGTACGAGGATATAAAAATGTAAATATATTAAAAATAAATTTTAAAAGCTCCACGTTCTGGAGCTTTTTTGATTGCCTTTTTTTTCAAAGTGTCGTAAAATATAAATATGTCCACTCAACTCAAAAATTTATTGCAAGAATTTCTTGAATACCAAGAAATTGAAAAAGGTAACAGTTTAAAAACCGTACGTAATTATAAAGCTTATTTGCGCAGATTTTTGAAATGGGCTAAAGTAAATCAACCGCAAGAAATTACTGCCAATTTAGTTAAACAATATCGCCTATGGCTGAACAGACAAAATAATCAACGAGGAGAAAATTTAAAAAAAAATACTCAAAATTATCATTTAATTGCCTTACGTTCTTTTTTAAAATATTTAGCTAAAAATAATGTTGAATGTTTAAATCCTGATCAAATTGAATTAGCTAAAACCCCACAACGTAAAGTGGAGTTTTTAGAAGGGTCTGATTTGGAAAATTTACTTAGCGCCCCCTTAAAAATAAAAATCTCTGAAAACGACAAAACAATTCAAAATGATCAACTTATTCAACTTCGCGATAAAGCTATTCTAGAACTTTTATTTTCAACTGGCTTACGTGTTTCCGAATTAAGTTATTTAAAAAAAGAAGATATTAATTTGAAAAAAGAAGAATTTACAGTTGTCGGCAAGGGCAATAAACTCCGGGTAGTCTTTTTGTCTAACCAAGCTAAATATTATTTAAAATTATATTTAGAAAAAAGGGGCGACGTTGAACCATGGTTATTTATTCGACATGACAAAGCTGGTAAAAATGAATCTAAAAATCTAACTCCACGTTCAATCCAACGTTTAGTTAAAAAATATGCCAAAATTGCGGGTTTAACTAAAAAAATTACTACTCACACTTTACGCCATTCTTTTGCTACTGATTTGTTAATTAATGGTGCTGATATTCGCTCAGTTCAATCCCTACTTGGTCACGCCAGTATTACCACGACTCAAATTTATACGCATATTACTGATCAACAATTACGTGAGGTTTATAAGGCTTTTCATAATAAACAAAAAAAAATTAAATAAAAATTATTATTACTTAATTTTTTATCTATTATATTATGCAGGTTACTAATCTAATAAAAGCTTTTGATAAATTACAAAGCATATACGGAGATAAAAATTTAGATGCAGTTTATGGTGCGGGGGAAATTGATAATCCTAAATTATGTCTAGTCTTTATGAATCCCACGGGAAGAAATGTCTCATCAAATAAGAATTGGAAAGGATTAAAAGCTCCATGGATAGGTACTAAAAATGTTTGGAAAATATTTTATCAACTTGGTTTATTTGATGAGGATTTCTTTGATGAGATTAATTCAAAAAAACCGAACGATTGGGATTATCAATTTTCAGAAAAAGTTTACAAAAAAGTAAAAGAGAACTCAATATATATAACAAATTTATCAAAAGCTACTCAGATTGATGCGAGGCCTCTCAAAAATGATGTTTTTAAAAAATATTTGGCTTTTTTTAATAATGAAATTAGTTGTGTAAATCCAAAAGTTATAATAACTTTCGGTAATCAAGTAAGTTCGATTTTGTTGGATAAAAATATCAAAGTTTCTGAATATAGAAAGAAATACGAATTAATTGATGTAAATGGAATTAAAATAAAAGTGTTCCCAGTATATTATCCAGTTGGTCAAGGAATGAGAAATATTAAAAAAGCCAAAGAAGATATTGATTGGATAATAAAGAAAATATAATTTATATTTTTAAAAAATTAAAGCTACTATTTAAAAAATATTTAAGCCCTTGTAGTTCAACGGATAGAACGAATCCCTCCTAAGGATTAAATGCAGGTTCAATTCCTGCCAAGGGTACCAGGGCCTATGGTCTAGTGGTACGACGCCACATTCGTCCCGATTTATTAAATTTTAAAATGTTTTCTACTTATATTTTAAAATCTCAAAAAAATAATTCTTATTATATTGGCTGTTGTAAAAATACTGCGATAAGATTAAAACAACATAACAAGGGTTTGGTTAAATCAACAAAACGCTATAAACCATGGATCATTCTCTATTATGAAAATTTTGACGATCTTAAAGACGCTCGAAAAAGGGAAAAACAAATAAAATCCTGGAAAAAAAGAAGTGCTATTGAAAAATTGATAAAACATTTTAAAATTTAATATAAATCGAGGATCCTCGATAGCTCTGGTGGGCCTGGGCCTATAGTCTAGTGGTATGACACCACATTCGCATTGTGGAAGCGGCAGTTCGATTCTGCCTAGGTCCACCAGAGCTATCGGGACATTGTGGAAACGGCAGTTCGATTCTGCCTAGGTCCACCAAAATTAATCTAAAATGGAATTAACTCAAAAAAAAATTGAACAAAAATTAATTCAGCTAGAAAAAGCTGAAGAGCTAAAATTTGTATCAAGTTTAAAAAAAGAATTTCCTAAAAGCGAGATTTTTTTAGTTGGTGGTATTGTGCGTGATCAACTTTTAAATCGCTCATCTAAAGATTATGATCTAATCGTTCGACAAATTAAAATTAAAAATTTAATTCAATATTTGGCGACCCAAGGTAAAACTAATTTAGTTGGTAGTCGTTTTGGTGTAATTAAATTTAAACCTCAAAACTCTAAAATAAATCACACCATTGATATTGCTCTGCCACGCACCGATTATGTTAATCTTAACTCTATGGGCGGACGCAAAGATTTTAATATTCAGACAGATCCCAACTTACCCATTGAAAAAGATTTATCGCGACGTGATTTTACTATTAATGCTATGGCTTGGGATTTAATTCAACATAAACTAGTTGATCCTTTCAACGGCTTAAAAGATATTAAAAATAAACTTCTACGCGCGGTTGGTCAACCAACCAAAAGATTTCAAGAAGACTATTCGCGTATGTTACGAGCTTTGCGTTTTAGTTGTCAATTAAATTTCGAAATTGAAGATAAAACCTGGCAGGCAATTAAAAATTTAATATCGCATTTAAGTGATCAACGAGTTATTAAAAACAAAAAAGAACAAGTCGTACCCAATGAAGTTATTAGTCAGGAATTAATTAAATCATTCGTAGCTCATCCGACTAAAGCTCTAAAACTTTGGGACCAAAGTGGCGCTTTAAAAGAAGTGCTACCTGAATTGTTGGAGCTTAAAAATTGTCAGCAACCAGCCGAATTCCATTCCGAAGGTGATGTTTGGCAACACACCTTTTTAGCTTTAAAAAAATTAAATTCTCCAGAGTTCAAAAAAGAATTTAACAACCAACCACCCTCAGCTGAATTAGTCATGGCCGTTTTATTACACGATATTGCTAAGCCCCAAACCCAAAAAACTCCCGACAAGGATGGTGTAAATCGAATTCGTTTTGATCAACACGCCGAACAAGGAGCCGATCTAGCTAAAAAAATTGCCCAACATTTACGCTTAAATAGTACACCTAATTTTGAAATTAATTATGATCGTTTAGCTTGGTTGATAAAACACCATCTTTTAGCTTTAACTTCTGATCTTGAAAAAATACGTAATTCGACAATTGCTAAATATTTTTTTAATTCTAGATATAATGGGCAAGATTTATTAAAATTGATGTTCGTTGATGCTTTGGCATCTTTACCTCAAAATAAAAAAGTTGATTTAACTAATTATTATCAATTAAAAGCTCGCGTTGAAGAATATAAAAATTGGCAAGATAAAAATAAACACTTAGCTTTAAAACCAATTTTAAATGGCCATCAAATCAAAAAATTATTTAATTTAGATACTCAAAAAGATGGACCTAAGATCGGTTACTTAAATTCAATGCTGTGCCAAGCCCAACAAAATAAAAAAGTTAAAAACGAACAACAAGCTCAAAAATTTTTACAAGATTTATATTTGAAAATTAAATCATCTAAATAATTTAATTTATTTTAAATATGCTAAACCACAGCATTGACTCTTAATTTTAAACAATATATTGTTAAAAATTTAATTTTTATTTTAATAAAAATCAATGTATTTCAAAAAAAATAGGGGGGGGATAAAATCCCACCCCTTTGTCCTAGTTTGGCCTTTCGCCTGATTCTAGTAAGGTTTGGCACTCCACACAAAGATAAGGCGTGTAACCGTCTTTTCCTATCTGCGTAGAGGCTATTCTCTCTGCACTAATCGGTCTTCCACAAATCACACAGATACCATCAGCCTCACCTGTTGGATATATACCAAACTCTCCTAACAGGTTCAACTCTTTTTCCAACGCAGTTTTCTTGTGCGGAGGAACAACCGGATAGAACACCTTTTCTATATTGCGATCTGCCGCTTCAACCATGGCCTCAACATCATATGCCATCTTTTTCCTCCAATAGTTCTGAGGTTGAATATTCAACCCTCCTTGTTATTATCACCTACGCGACCCCTCGTGTAGTTTTTGTGAGTAATTAACAAGAATTACTACGGAGAAATAAATTCTACGAATCCCATATTGAGCCTTTCTGGGATTAAAGGTTGATGTTATTGGTTTACAAAGAACATTTAATTGGTAGTTTTAAACACATAGTCTCTCCTTTCATCTTTGCTGGGGTTAAAACTAAAAAAATAAACAAAATGGTCCTGTGTGAGGGCTCAACGCTACAAAACAAAACATCCGACTACGGATATTAACGAAAATAGCGTGATTCCGGTCGGAAAACTTGTAACGAACTCAACACAGGACACTCAAAATTTTATATTTATAGTATAAAGTATTTTTAAATTCATGTCAAGAGCTATTCTAAATGAATAACTTTTTCTAAATTTTCTATTTTACTTTTTAACTCTGGATGGTAATTTAAATTTGGATCATCTTTTAATAAATCTTGGGCGACTTGTTTAGTCTGTTGAATAATTTGCACATCACTTAATCTTGCAATTTTTAAAGAATTTAAATACCCCGATTGTTGAGTGCCATAGATTTCACCCGGACCACGAAACTCCAAATCTTTTTCAGCCAATTCAAAACCATTTTTAGCTTCAACTAAAGCTTTTAAACGCTGGCGAACCTTAGTATTATCACTTTCAGTAAAAATAAAACAATAAGATTGAAAATCTGCTCGACCAACTCTGCCACGCAATTGATATAATTGCGCCAAACCAAAACGTTCAGCATCTTCAATCATCATTAAAGATGCGTTGGGAATATCCACTCCTACCTCCACCACCGTTGTACTAACTAAAATTTTAATTTTATTTTCTAAAAATTGTTGAACAACCCTTTCCTTGTCAGCGGGTTTTAATTTACCATGAAGTAAACCGACTGCAATATCAGGAAAAATTTCTTGATTTAACTTTTGATATTCACTGGTAGCAGATTTAACGCCTAGTTTATCCGATGGGTCAATCAATGGACAAATTACAAAAATTTGTCGGCCATTGGCAATCTGACTACGTAAAAATTGATAAGCCTTCATTCGATCTTTGGGCATAACAATTCGCGTAATAACCTCTTTACGACCTGCCGGCATTTGATTAATAATTGATAAATCTAAGTCATCATATAAAGTTAAAGCCAAAGATCTGGGAATGGGCGTAGCGGTCATACTTAAAAAATGTGGCATAACTTTTTGCTTTAAATCAGACTGAATTAATTTAGCCCGTTGTTCTACTCCAAAACGATGTTGTTCATCTATAATTACCAAAGCTAATTTAGCAAACTCTATTTTAGACTTAAGCGTGTTAGAAATTAAAGTATGTGTCCCAATAACTAAATCCACCTGGTCTGCTTTGATTTTTTTTATTATTTGATTACGAGTAATTTCTGATTTAAAATTAACTTGATGCTGGGTGTGGGTTAATAAAGCTATTTTAAAATTGTATAAATTTAATAGCTGGCTAATAGTTTTAAAATGTTGCTGAGCTAAAATTTCAGTTGGTGCCATTAACGCGACTTGATGTTGATTTAAAATTACGTTTAAAATTGCCATAACAGCTACCACGGTTTTACCCGAACCAACATCACCTTCCAATAAACGATTCATGGGATAATTTTTTTCTAAATCTTGAATAATTTCCCAAGCAGATTTTTTTTGTGCTGGAGTTAATTTAAATGGTAACTGAGCAACAAATTTTTGAACAGCAGATTGATCAAATTTAATTTTATAAGCTGGTTGGCAATGTAATTTTTTCTTATTAAATAAATTTTCTAATTGTAATAAAAATAATTCATTAAATTTTAATCTTTGACGAGCTTTAATTAAACTGCTTTTATCGCTCGGAAAATGAATTTGTTCTAAAGCTAGATTTAAATCAATTAAATTATGCTGATTTTTAATCGACTCTGGCAACCAATCTGAAATTTTTTTTATTTGCGGAAAAGTTAACTTAATTAAAAAACGAATTTGTTTTTGAGTTAATTTGCTAGTAGTTGGATAAATCGGCACCAACCCCGCAGTGTGAATTTGCTTACTTTGAGTATAAATTTTTTCATAGGATGGGTTGATTAATTGAATGCCCTGCCAATCTTCATCTAAACGCCCCGATAAATAAACTTCGGAACCGATACTTAAATTTTTAGCTAAAAAGGGTTGATTAAACCAAACCGCCTTCAATGTACCGGTTTCATCTTTAATCAGCGCTTCAGTAATATACATGTGTTTAACTGGGCTACGTTTGTTATGGATTAATTCAATTTGTCCCTTAATGGTTGCCGTCTCGCCAATTTGAAGTTGATTAATTTTTTTTATCTGACTAAAATCATCATAACGAAATGGATAATAAAAAATAAGGTCTGAAACTTTATTCACACCCAACTTTTTGAATCGGCTGGTGGTAACTTTACCAATCCGATGCAAATCTTTAATTAATGTTTCTAACCCCACCATACTCTTTTGTCCTAATAAAGATACCACGATTACTATCTATTATTAGTTGTAAGTTATTCGTTGTAAGTTATTTTGGTACCCCCGGTAGGAATCGAACCTACATTACAAGCTCCGCAAGCTCGCGTTCTATCCATTGAACTACGAGGGCTAAAGTTTAAAAAATCTAGTCCAAAAATCAATTGCTGGCTCTTCTTCCTTGGTTAAATCTTCTTGAAGATATTCTAATAAAACCTTTCTAACCATCAACGGATTATTATCTAATAAAGGAATTTTTAAATCTTGACGCAGAGAAGCTTTAAAACTAATATATAAACTTTTAATATCTGGTGGTTCGTAAATAATATAAAAGTTGTCTATTTCGCGCCAATTATGAAAATCATCGCCAATTTGTAAACCATCCTCTGTGACTTGAAAATCTATTTCACCATCATTTCTGCGTCTAGCTACAAAAAAAATGAATAGAACTAAAACGATAATTAAAGCCAACAAAAAATTCTGGACAATTAAACAATAAATCAACAAGCCCAAAGTTAGTATCCCCATGCCCCCATACCAGAATAAACCTCTTTGATATTGAGGAAACTCCGAAAACTGCCAACTAGCAAAAATTTTACCATGTTCACCCTCTGGTAAACCGGGTTGTGTTGTTTCAATCTTTACCACCTCTTGGGGTTTTAAATCTATCGCCTCAATAATTTCATCTTTTTGTTTTTCTGCTGGTTTGTCTATCTTTTTAATAACAGGTTTTTTAGTTTTATCAGACGAAACCCTGTTAATTTTAAGTGTATTAGATTTTTCTTTTTTAATTACCATTTTTTTAAAAACTTTATATATCTATTGTAATCTAAACTTAAACAATTGACAAGACTCAAACAAAATAATATAATTAAAAAACTTAAAAATAAAAAAATGGAGAGGTGCCTGAGTGGTTGAAAGGGGCACCCTGCTAAGGTGTTGTACGGGAAACCGTACCGAGGGTTCGAATCCCTCCCTCTCCGCCAATTTAAATTATTTGTTGTAAATTATTATTTATTTCGGAGAGGTGCCTGAGCGGTTGAAAGGGACAGTCTTGAAAACTGTTGAGCCTTCACGGGTTCCCAGGGTTCGAATCCCTGCCTCTCCGCCAATTTTCACTTTTTGTGAAATCGTAAGAAATTGCCTCGGCGCAAAGCGCCTCGGCATGGTATTTTTCCGCAATTTTGAAGGCATTTTTGAAATCCAAAACCAAAGTGCGGTCGGCAATGCGGAAGTTCGAACCAATCTTTTTGAGAAAATCCCGAATCCTTTCGGGATTTTCTTGTTGAGCGTATTTTTCGGCTTGGTTGGCGTCTTTTAGAAAGGCAATGGCAAGTTCGAACCGATTATTGCTCTTTCGCCCAAAAGCGGATATTTTTTCTTCTAAATCCTTTTTAGCGAGAATGAGCTTGTACTTTTTGGCGGTATATTCCGTTGGCGATAAATTGCCGTCCAGTTGTAAATCAAGCAAGCGATCAAGTTTTGTTTCTATCTCTACAAGCTCATTTCTCGCTTTTTGGGCGAAAGAGCTTTCCGCTTGGGCAATTTCCATTTTTTCATTTTCAAAATAATTTATTGAAGCATTTGCCCAAGCGGAAGACAAAGAAACTTTTTTGATTTCTTCTTTTATTTGAGAAGTGATAATTTCTTCACGAACATATTTTTGCAAACAAGGATTTTTCCGTTTAGTGCATCGCAAGTAGTTGTGTCCTTTTTGCGTTTCGGTGGTGATAAAACAACCGCACTCACCGCAACGGAAAAATCCTCTATACACATAAGGTTTCAATTTTGGCGTTTTCGGTTTGCTTTTATTCGCCATCACTTCTTGGCATAAATCAAAAAGTTTCTTTGTGATAATCGGTTCATGCTTTCCGTCATACATTTCGCCGTTGTATTCAATTACGCCGTAGTAAATCGGATTTTTGAGCATATACTGATAGTTTGAGACGGAAAGCATTTTGCCTTTCTTGCCAACCAAGCCCAAGGAATTGATAATCTTTCGGATTTGAGCGAGGGGATATTCGCCAGTTG